>CAZKJC010000228.1:0-4577 GCA_964552995.1 uncultured Ruminococcus sp. | reverse complement strand
GCCCATAATAACCCCTTATTTAAAAAAATTTTCCGCGACCCGCCCGCAAAAGCTCCGCTTCGCTGCGCTTTCACGGGCTCCCGCGGAAAATTTTATGCGTGGGCGAAGCGTTGATCTTTGCGTGCGTTGCTTTGCTGCGGTCACTCTGTGTTGCTCTTTGCTGTTTATTTTAATTTGAAATTCTTCGCGGGAGCGGAGCGCTGATCTTTGCGTGCGCTGCTTTGCTGCGTCTACTTTATGTTGCTCTTTGCTATTATATCACAGCCCTGCGGGAAAGTCAATATTGTATCCGTTGTTTTATACAAACATAAACCGTTCTTTTTGACATATCCGTTAAAATCATCGGAAATCATTGACAAAACAATTAGAATATGATACAATTATGACGGGCAAGTAAAAGGCGCTAAGATGGCGCTTTTGCCCGAAGATCAAACAACGCAAGGAGGCGCATAAAAACAAAATAGGAGGAAAGCAGTCATGACAAACTATGAAAAGCTGCAAAGCGAGAGCTGGAACAGCCACGCAATGACCGAGCACAAGACCAAAAAGGGCATCGGCGCGAAAACGGGGCTTTTAGCCGAACACGGCACGGGAGTGACCTTCGCGGATTCTCTCCGCAGCTTCACCGCCCGGTCTGCCGAGGTAATGGCTCCTACGGGAGATGTGGAAAACGATCCTCTTGTACAGAAGATCGAAAGCGGCGAGGACACCAACACGGCGGAGCCTATGAACGCACGCGACTCGCTGCTGTACTGTGTGGATCAGTATCTGAAAAACACTATCGGAGCCGATCCAAACGATCCGGAAAAGCGTGCCGCTCACAAGATCACCGAGGAACAGCTGGAGTGGCTGGCGGCAAGACACGATCTGACGGAGCTTCAGAGCACCAATAATGCCGAGGCGTTCGGCGCGTTTCTGAACGATCTGGTACATCTTAACGTTATCTCATCGGGTGACGCTATGGAGCTTATCTCGCCGATACTGCCGCTTGACGACGGTCACCCCGCACGGGTCGTTTATCTTGGGGATCGGGAGTATCAGCTCCCCACAGACAACGGGTCGATACTCGGGCTTATCGCGGAGCATATCGAGAAGCAGAAGCGCGAGCTGGAATATCTCAAGGACGAGTATTTCTACACCCATCATACCGAAGCCGATATGGAATACCTCAAAAAGCTCAACGATTATATCAATAACAAAAAAGAATGCTACGAGGTAGTATGGCAGGCATTCGACGAAATGCGGTCTGGCGAAAAGGCTTCCATGTACGAGCAGAGGGTGCAGGACGCCGCCGAGCAGCTTAAGGCTGATTTCGGCGCTATGCTGGCATAGCGGCTGATAGTGCATAAAATAAAACGGCGCGGGAGTAAAAAGGCTCCCCCTGCCGAGATAATTCAAACAGCAAACTGATTCCGTTTTCAAGCGGAGTCAGTTTTGTTTTATACCGTAAACGCTGATCATTGCAGAAGCGCCGCACGTTCGGCGATACCGCTATTAAGCCGAATAATCATTTAACATATCAATTTTTTATCCCCTTAGACCCACAATATTTTAATTCCCGACAAATTATGTTATAATACTAATTGCGCGGCGGCGGAAAATTCCGCCGGAACGGCGCATTATCCATCTACCGGCAGGGAATTTTGAAAGGGGATGAAAATTATGCCGGAAATCAAGAAAATAATCGGAGAAGCTCCGAGGCAGCGGAGAAAAGTAGCCGCCTATGCCAGGGTATCCGCGAGCAGCGACAGCGCGGGGAACTCGCTTACCGCACAGATAAGCTACTATAACCGCCGTATCCTGAGCAATCCCGAATGGGACTACGCGGGATTCTACGCCGACGAGGGCGTTTCGGGAACGAGGAAAGACCGCCGCGAGCAGTTCCGGCGGCTTCTGTATGACTGCGACAGGGGGAAGATCGACCTTATTCTCACCAAATCCATTTCGCGGTTCGCGCGGAATACTCTCGATCTGCTGGAGATCTTGCGGCATCTCCGCGATATCGGCGTTGAGGTGTTTTTCGAGCGCGAGAACATCACCTCCTTCGGCGGCGAGGGGGAGCTTATGGTAACTATCCTCGCGTCGTTTGCGCAGGAGGAGAGCCGTTCGATAAGCGACAATATCAAATGGGGAATACGCAAGGGCTTTGAAACCGGCAAGCAGAACAGCTTTGTGCTGTACGGCTACCGTATGAGGGGAGGAGAGATCGAGGTCGTTCCGAAGGAAGCGGAGGTGGTGCGGCTTATCTATTCAAATTTTCTCGCGGGGCTTACCATGCGCGATACCGAAAAGCAGCTTTCCGCCATGGGGGTGCGCTCCTACTACGGCGGACATTTTTCAAAGAGCGCCATTTACGATATTCTGCGGCAGGAAAAATACACGGGGAATATGCTGCTTCAGAAATACTTTATAAAGGATCACATCTCCCATAAAAAATGCCGCAACAGGGGCGAGCTCCCGATGTATTATGTGGAGCATTCTCACGAGCCGATAATCGAACGCGAGGTCTTTGATATGGTCCAGGCGGAGATAGCGCGGCGCAGGGAGCTCGGGATATTCGCCAATCCGCGCGTGAAAACAAACTGCTTCACGGGAAAAATAGTGTGTGTTCACTGCGGGAAAAATTTCCGCCGCTACACCAAAAGCCGTAAAAATCGGGATACTTTTAAAATATGGCGCTGCTCCGTAAAAAACAAGCTGGGAGCGTCCGCCTGCGGCAGCAGGGATATCACGGAGGAATCCCTTAAAACGGCATGCAATATCGCCCTCGGCACGGACGGCTTCGAGGAGGAGCTCTTTTGCGGAGAGGTGGAAAAGATAAGGGTAGTAGCCGATTTTCGGCTGGAATTTGTTTTTTTGAACGGGGAAAAAAGAATGATCGATCTGGGGGAATAAATTATGTTAAATCAGAATCAGCTTCAAAAGACCGTAACGACCATACCGGCAACGCTGTCAAAGTATGCCGCCGAGCCGGTGGTACAGAAAAAAAGACGGGTCGCGGGCTACGCAAGAGTATCAACGGAGCTTGAGGAGCAGCAGTCGAGCTATATGGCGCAGATAGAGTATTATACGGGATTTATCCGCGAGCATTCCGATTGGGAGCTGGTGAGGATATACACCGACGAGGGGATATCCGCCACGAATACCCGCCACAGAAACGGCTTCAACAGCATGATAAGCGACGCTCTCGACGGGAAAATAGACCTGATAATCACAAAATCCGTCAGCCGCTTCGCGCGGAACACGGTGGACAGTCTGTCAACCGTGCGCCGCCTTAAGGACGCGGGCATAGAAATATATTTTGAAAAGGAGAATATCTGGACTCTTGACAGCAAGGGAGAGCTGCTTATAACCATAATGTCCTCCCTCGCGCAGGAGGAGAGCCGTTCCATATCCGAAAATGTTACCTGGGGACACCGCAAGCGTTTCGCGGACGGAAAATTCAGTCTTGCGTACAGCCGCTTTCTGGGCTACGATAAGGGAACGGACGGGAATCTTGTTATCAATGAGGACGAGGCGGTGACTATTCGTGAAATATATCGTCTGTATCTTCTGGGATATTCCCTTAACGCCATCGCGAAGCGGCTCACCGCGGAAAAGGTCGCAACGCCCGGGGGAAACAAGGTGTGGAACCAGTCCACCGTGCGGAATATTCTCACCAATGAAAAGTATAAGGGCGACGCGCTGCTGCAAAAGACCTACACCGTGGATTTTCTCACAAAAAAGAAAAAGCGCAATTCGGGAGAAGTCCCGCAATATTACATAGAGAATAATCACGAGCCCATAATCGACCCGAAGACCTTCGAGCTTGCCCAGGCGGAGCGGCTCCGCAGAGCCGTGAGAACAGCCGAGGGCGGGCGTTACAGCGGGAAAAGCGTATTCTGCGGGAAAATAAAGTGCGGCGACTGCGGGAATTTTTTCAGCTCGAGAGTATGGCATTCCAACACGAAATACAGAAAGATAGTTTACCAGTGCAGCGGGAAATACAAGCCGCTCAACACCTGCTTTACGGGGCATATATATGAGGAGGAGATAGAGGGGCTGTTCCTGCGCGCGATGAGGAGAGTTTTTGAGCAGCGCGGCAGGATATTGAAGCGGCTGGAATATAAATTGAAGAATCCTCCCAAAAAATGCGCCGCCGAGTTCGCGCTGAAAGCCGCGGTCTATGAGAATATGGCGGAGCTGCTGAGAAAAACGGACAAGCCCGCCGAGAAGTTTGACGAGGACATTTGGGGAGCTTTTATCGATCACATAACCGTATATTCCAACGGAAACAAGGAGGTCTTCCTCAAAGACGGAACGTCGTTTATATTGGGGTCCGGAGACTAAAATCGAGGGCGCGTTCAAAGACGAACGCGCCTCAGTCTGTATATAAAGTGTTGATCCGGGCAAATTTATTTAAATTCGAAATTTTCCGCGACCCGCCCGACACGGCTCACTCCGCTTCGCGGAGCGAACCGCGTCGGGCTCTCGCGAAAAATTTCCTGCCTCAACATTGCGTTGCTATAACTTATACAAGCTGCTGCCCGCATTGTAAAATGCGGGCAATCGCTGTTTATTTGTTTCGTATGCCGCCG
>CAZKJC010000227.1:0-4578 GCA_964552995.1 uncultured Ruminococcus sp. | reverse complement strand
CGCGCCGTATTCGGGCGAGCCGAGGTAGTTCGCCCACGCCGACGGCGTATCGGGGCGGGTGATAACATATTCCTTTTTCTGTTCGTCAAAATGTCCGTAATTCATGACTTTAAAGATTCCTCCTGTCAGATGTAAGAATTTTCGGTCAGAGGTATGAGATCGCGCCGTAAGGCTTCCGTAAAAGGCGCGGCTCGCTCCTGCCTCTTGCCTCGTTTTTTCTTAACTCTATTATAACATCTAAACGTTTACATTACAAGGGCGGCTTTTTGTATAAATTTTTCTTGATTTTTTTGTGCATTTTTAACAAACAGGAATTTTTCCCCGCTTTTTATGCGACAAAAAGAGCTTTTTTATTGACTGCTAATATATCGACAGACCTTCACCAACGAAAGTAGTATTTATGAAAAGAAAAATCGCTTTAATAATATGTATGCTATTACTTTGCGGCTGTAACGGGAATGCTTCGGAAAATATCCCGAATGTCCCCACAAATGATATTTCGGATTTTATCGAGAGCAAAGAGAGCATTGACACTCACGAAACTATTCAGCCCACAGCGGAAACCGAGATCGAATTTGACGATTCGGAGTGGATAACCCCTAAGCTATCCGCCGAAAAAGTTACTCTTACCTTGTCGGGAGGAATAAGCACGTTCGATATAATCAATTACGCGGGCTATGATATTGATTTTGACCCCACGTCGCTTGACTATTATGAAACCTGCGCGGAGATCATCGAGGACACCTTTGACGGCGAGGAGCTGGAAAAGTTCCGCGCGCATAATTACATGTGGGATATATATCCTGTTTTCTATTATATGGGAACGGACGAAGCCGACTGGCTCGCCACTGTAAGCTACGGAATACATGGAGTTCAGGGATCGTTTCTTGAAAGACTGTTTCTTGTAAAGGACGGCGGGGTTGTAAGAGAGCTTGAGCCGATACGGGAATGGAT
The DNA here is from genome assembly GCA_964552995.1 of uncultured Ruminococcus sp. Lineage (GTDB taxonomy): Bacteria > Bacillota > Clostridia > Oscillospirales > Ruminococcaceae > CAG-115. The sequence continues at coordinate 3,624 of CAZKJC010000227.1, read as the reverse complement.
ACTCGCGTCCTATTGCAGCAACGGTGAGATATACCACGCGGGAGCGGTCAGCGGGCTTTATAAAACCGACCTTGAAACGGGAGAGTCCCGGCTGGCGCTGGAGCATGACGTTAACCGAGGATGGGCGGTAATTACAGCTATAAACGAGGATTATATAGTTTATGGCAGCGTCACGCAGCAAATAATAATCCGTGATACATGGGAAGTAATTGACACGGACATCAACTGGGCGGGCATGTCGGATCTGCCGCTGATACTTTCGGGAGACAGGATAGATTATGTTGACGTGAACAGCCACGAACCGCACAGCTATGACATAAAAACACGCACCATAACGGAATGCGCGATCAGTCTTGAGGGACTTGAAAATTACAGCTCATCAAGATACAACGACAAGTGGGCGGTAGAAATGCTTGAGCTTCCGGACGGCTCGCACGCTCCCGCGATAAGGGCGACAAATCTTCTTGATGGAACAGAGCGCGTGTTCGGCACAGAGGCACTGGATCCCGAAATGACGGGAGATATTCTGTGGAGCTGGGCGGGGCTTTTCCTTGACGGCGACAGGTTGTGGATAAATATCAATGATCATTTCAGTGGAGTGCTTAACCTTGAAACCGGTGAAGCCGCCGAGCTGGAGCCGGTGCGCGGCAGCATGGGGCTGTCCTCCATCTCCGGCGGCAGAATGACCATCGTTGGTCACGACGATCATCACGGCGATAATATCTACTATTCCGCCGAGATACATTACCCGGTTTAAATACATGATGTAGGGCGGTGTGTAACGCGCCCTTAACTCATATAAGTCATTATGCCCAACAAAGGCACGGAAAAAGGCATAAAAAATATTCAAAATGCAAAAGAAAAGGTTACAATTTGGATACAATTTTGAAATGCGCCGTAAAACGGTTGACTTTTTGCTTGATTTGGAGTATAGTATTAGAGTATAGAACTATATCCGAAAGGTGAAAACCTATGATAAAAGAAACTACTCTCTGCATGGGCTGCATGAACGACAAGACCTATGAGGGTCCCTGCAAGCTCTGCGGATATCAGGAGAATACCCCCTGCATTCCCGCGTATCTCGCGCCAAAGACCTTTCTCAACGAGCGCTACATCGTGGGAAAGCTGCTGAGCTACAACGGCGAGGGCGCGATATATATAGGCTTTGACAGCGCCGCGGGGATAAAGGTAACGATAAAGGAATTTATGCCCGACACCCTCTGCTCCAGAAAAAAGGGCGAGGGGGAGATCATCGTAAACGCGGGCATGATGCCGCTTTACAAGACCTATATGTCGGAGTTCGCGGACCTGGGCAAGTCCCTTATGAAGTCCCGCGGAATGTCGCATATACAGACGGTCCTGGACGTTTTCTACGAGAACAACACCTGCTATACCGTCTATGAGTTCATCAACGGCATATCGCTCAAGACCTACCTCGCGAACTCCGCGGGAGAAATGTCCTGGGAGCAGGTAAAGGAGCTTTTCCCGCCGATACTTACCACTATAAGCCTTATTCACTCCGCGGGAATAATCCACCGCGGGATATCGCCGCAGACCATATTTGTGACGGACAAAATGGAGCTTAAGCTGACGGGATTTTCCATCTCCGCCGCACGCACCACCAATACCGAGATAGCCTGCGAGATATTCACGGGCTACGCCGCTCCCGAGCAGTACACAAACGAGATAAACGGCACCTGGACGGACGTTTACGGTATCGCGGCGGTGCTGTACCGCGTTCTTACGGGAACAAATCCCCAGGAGGCCATCGCGCGCACGGGTGGAAGTATGCTCGAACCGATGATGATAAACCGCAACGTTCCCGCCAACATATCAAAGGTCATTATGAACGGTATGCGGCTGTCCACCGAATCACGCATAAGAAGCATAACCGAGTTTGTTGACAAGCTGTTCGCGCAGCCCAAATACGGCAGCGACGGCAAGCCCGTATCCGACCGTCCGCTTACAAAGCAGCAGCAGAAAAAGCTCGCCAAGCAGAAAAAGGAGCGCGTTAAGACCCTGGCGGTGCTTGGCATAGCAGGAGCTGTGCTGATAGCCTTCGCGATAGTTTTCGCCATGACCCTAGGCGGAGCGTTCGCGCCGCAGCCGGACAATTCCTCCTCGGAACCGGATACCGTCACAAGCGAGAGCTCCGGCGTAAACAGCGTGAGCGCGCCGGCTTCCGACGACGGCAGCTCCAGCACTGCCGACACTTCAGCACCCGGGTCGGGAGAAGCTCCCACCGCGCCCGAAACGTCGGACAGCCCAGGCGGCACGACCTCCGCGGCAGGCGCGAACATATCGCTGCCCGATTTCACCAACCGCAGCTTTGAAAATACCGTTTCCCGCTATGAGGGAACGTTCACGTTTATTCCCTCCTACGAATACTCCGACGAATACTCCGCGGGAATGATGTACGATCAGTCGATAGACGCGGGAACGATGGTTTCCGAGGGCATTCAGATCGAGGTAAAGGTGAGCAAGGGGCGCAGCCTTGTGCCGCTGCCCGACTATGCCGACACAACGCTCCCCGATTATATAAGCAAGCTCAATAATCTGAATATAAAGTATTCCGTTGAAAACAAGCGCACCAACGACGTCGGCGACGGCTATGTGGCGGAATGCAGCAAGGACGTTGGCGACCTGGTGAACGTGGAGGAGGGCGAAACTATCATCGTTTACGCCGCGCGCAACTTCAAGGAGAACAAGCCGGAGAGCTCGGTGCCCGAACAGACTATGACGGAAGAGGCAAGCTCGCTGCCCGATGGCAGAATACCGGTAGAGTAAGAGGTTTAAAATGGATCTTAGTGAAATAAGGCAGAAGATAGACGGTATCGACGACGAGATACTGGAGCTTTTCCTGCGCCGCATGGAGCTCGCCAACGACGTGGCGAAGTACAAAGCGGCGAATAATATGGTGGTATTCCAGCGGGACAGAGAGAAATTCATTATCGACAACGTTAAGGCGAATACCCCCGAAAAGCTCCGCAAGAGCGCCGCGTTCCTGTTCATGAACATAATGGACATCTCCAAATGCAGCCAGATAAACGAGATCACTCCCGCCGACGAGATACCGCACGTATCGCAGATAAAAGACCGTCCCTCTGTGGCTGTTCAGGGTATTGAGGGAGCCTACGGTCACGCTGCCTGCAAGGCGCTTTTCGACAGCGGCAGCATAAGCTACTACGCAGCTTTTTCGGAGGTATTCGAGGCGGTGGAGAACGGCGACGTTGACTATGGAATAATCCCCGTGGAAAACAGCACCGCGGGCGAGGTCACGCTGAATATGGAGCTGCTGGAAAAGCACAAGGTATACATCAACCGCACCGTAACGGTGAAGTGCGCCCATGTGCTGGCGGCGAAAAAAGGCGTATCGGAAAAGGATATAAAGATACTTTTCGGGCACGAGCAGGCTATACGCCAGTGCGAGGAGTACATAGAGTCCCACGGCGGGCTTACCGTGATACCCTATCACAACAACGCGGCGGCCGCGCAGATGGTCTCGGAGAACCCTAGCGGCGAGCTCGGCTGCATATGCTCCGAGGAATGCGCGGAAATGCACGGGCTGGATATTCTCCGCAAAGGGATAGCCAGCGACCCCAACAACTGCACACGGTTTATCTG
>CAZKJC010000226.1:0-4579 GCA_964552995.1 uncultured Ruminococcus sp. | reverse complement strand
CGGGCTTGAGATAACCATTCCCCGCTGGCGCGAGGATATAGAGGGCTGCCAGGATATCGCCGAGGAGGTGATCCGTGAGTACGGCTACGAGCACGTTACGCCCACGTTCCTTGACAGCACTAAGGTGACCAACGGCGGTTTGAGCCCCGAGCAGAACAAGGAGCTTTTCTGCAAGAAATTCCTCTGCTCCGAGGGCTACTACGAGATACAGACCCTCGCGATGTATTCCCGCAGGGAGCTCGCGCTGCTTATGCTCCCCGAAAACGCGGCGGAGCACAACGCGATAGAGCTGCTCAACCCCATAACCGACAATCTTTCGATAATGCGCACCGTAATGGCGCCCTGCATGATAAACGTTATCGCCGACAACGTAAAGACCGACCACTCCGAGGGCAGATTCTTCGAGCTCGCGAACGTCTATCTGCCCAAGGCGCTGCCGCTCACCGAGCCGCCCGAGGAGCGCAAGATACTCTGCCTCGGAGCGTTCGGCGCGTGCGAGAGCTTCTTCACGGTAAAGGAGAGCCTGGAGGCGTTCGCGGCGGCAAACGGACTGAGCTTCCGCTTTGAGCGCGGAACAGTCCCCTACCTGCACCCGGGTATCACCGCGGACATCTATTGCGGCGGCGAAAAGATAGGACATCTCGGAAAGCTGCGCTACGAGGTGGTCGACAAGCTGAACATCGCCGAGGGCAAAAAGACCGATCTTAACGTAATTATCGCGGAGATAAACTACTCGCTTCTGCAAGGTCTGTTCAAAAAGGAGATAAAATACCGCTCCGAAAGCGGGTTCGCCGCCGTAAAGCGCGATCTTTCGCTTACGGTCGACAAGAAAACCGACTGCGCGGCGGTAATGGACGCGATCTCCGCGGCTGACAAGCGTGTAACACAGGTCAAATTCATCGACATATATGAGAGCGAAAAGCTGGGCTTCGGCAAAAAGAGCCTTACCTTTACTCTGACCCTTTCCGACAGCGCCGCGGACGTTACCGACGCGGCAGCGGACGAGGCGATGTCGGCTATCGTCGCGGAGGTCGAAAGGACCGTTGGCGCGAAAATGAGAGCATAATGCGGATACTATGTTGACAAAAAGCTGTATAGGTTGACGAGAAGTAAATGATTTAAAAGAATTTCAAAAAGGTGCGCATTTGCCGAACGGCAAATGCTGCACGGTTTCCGCCGGACGTGCGCAGCTAAACGGAGCGGAGTATGGCTGGCGGAAATTTTGAAATTCCAATTTAAATAATTTGCTTAGATCAACACTTTATAGACGAACGCATAGAAAATTTAACAAAATATCGCCCAAAAACGCCTAAACCGCTTGACAAAACTTTAACCATGTGCTATAATATGCCTTTGGAACATATATAAAGCGCGAAAAGCGCTTAACAGGAGGCAAAGGCAATGTTACTGGCACAGATATTTGCGGTTGTAATATTTGTGGGAATGTTCGTGCTTATAATAATCGACAAGCTCCCGCGGCATTACATCACGCTGGGCAGCGGTCTGGCGACCGCGGTGATCGTATTCGGGCTGTGTATGCACAGCTTTGACGCGTTCTGGGAAACGCTGAACCTGCGGAACATATTCACTCTTGAATTCTGGTACAGCGCGGGGAGCTCCTCCGAAAGCACCAGCGGTATCAACTGGGCGACCATCATTTTCATAGCGGGAATGATGATAATGGTGGAGGGCATGGCAAACGCGGGATTTTTCCGATGGCTGTGCATGACGCTCGCAAAGCTGGTGAAGTATAAGGTAATACCGCTGTTTGTCGCGTTCATGATAATGAGCTCGGTGCTGGCGATGTTTATCGACAGCATAACGGTGATCCTGTTCCTGGCGGCGGTAACGGTGGAGCTTGCTCACCTGCTGAAATTCAACCCGATACCGATGATAATCTCCGAGATATTCTGCGCGAACCTCGGCGGCTCGGCAACGATGTGCGGCGACCCGCCCAATATAATCATCGGTACGTCGCTCGGATATTCCTTCACGGATTTTCTGACTAACACGGGACTGATAGCGGGCATCTGCCTGATAGCGGTAGTTCTGTATTTCTATATGACCTTCAAAAAGGAGCTGCAATCCGCCGAGGGCGAGGAGGTAGATATATCCAAGCTCCCCAAGCCCTCCGAGGCTATCACGAACAAAAAGAGCTTTATCATAAGCTGCGTTATCTTCGCCGCGGCGGTAGTTATGCTGGTAACTCACGCGCAGACGGGGCTTACGGTAGCTTTTATCGGAGTGGTGATCGCGGCGATAACTCTGCTCACGGCGGGCAAGAGCATTTTCCCGATCATGAAAAAGGTGGATTATAAGACCCTGCTGTTCTTTGTCGGGCTGTTCGTAGTGGTAGGCGGTCTGGAGCAGACCGGAATACTTATACTGGTCTCGGATTTTATAGGGAAAATAAGCGGCGGAAACGCTGTTCTGATGATAGGGATAATCCTGTGGGTATCCGCGATAGCGAGCGCGGTAGTGGACAATATCCCCTTTGCGGCAACGATGGTTCCCGTTATACAGTCGCTTTCGGCGGCTACGGGAATGGAGCTGAACGTGCTCGCCTGGGCGCTGGCGCTGGGTACGGATATAGGCGGCAGCGCTACTCCCATAGGAGCTTCGGCTAATGTTGTGGGAACGTCGGTATCCGCGAAATCTGGGCACCCCATAAGCTGGGGGCGGTATTGCAAGGCGGCTATACCCGCTACGATACTGGTGCTGGCGATCTCAATGGCGGCGATAATACTCCGCTATGAGCTGTAAAAAGGCGCAGCGTAAAGCTCACACAGCAAAGCAACGCCCGACAAGCACGACACAAAACTCACGCAGTAAGGCAACGCCCGACAAGTGCAGCATAAAGCCCACGCAGCAAAATTTTCCGCGGGAGCCTGTGAAAACGGAGCAAAGTTTTGCGCAACGTTCACATAGCTGCTTATGGCATTTCGTGATATTTTGCGCAAAACCTCGCGGAGTTTTTGCGGGCGGGTCGCGGAAAATTTTTTTAAATCAGGAGGAAAGAATATGTCCAAACAGTTGATAGTAGCCATCAGCCGAGAATGCGGGAGCGGCGGTCATACGATAGCGGAGCTGATCGCGGGGCATTACAAGATACCTCTTCTGGACAGAAATCTTCTGACCGAAATGTGCAATGAAAAGAATATCAATGTATCGAATTTAGAGAGGTTCGACGAAGCTCCGCGCAATAAACTGCTGTCGAGGACGGTAAAGGGGTTCAGCAACTCCCCCGAGGAAATAATCGCGGAAATGCAGTTTGATTTTCTCAAGAAGAAAGCGGAGCAGGGCGAGTCGTTTGTTGTGGTGGGTCGCTGCGCGGAAACGGTGCTCAAAGGAAATCCAAATCTTATAAGCTTTTTTGTGCTGGGAGATATGGATAAGAAAATCGATACAATAAGCAAGCTGCACAGTATTACCAAAAACGAGGCATACGCGTTTATCCGCCGCATTGACAAAAAGAGGAAATTTTATCATAATACCTATTCCAATGTAAAATGGGGCGATTCACGAAACTACGATCTGTGCATAAACAGCAGCCGTATGGGGATCAACTCTACTTTTCTGGTAATGCTGGACTACATTGACAAGCGAATGGAAAAATAAATCCCCGCTCCGCTGCCTGTGCCTGTTGGCATAGACAGCGGGGCGGTTCTGCTTTAATGAGGAGTTTGCCATGCTGAATATTTTTTATGAGCATATAATTGAAGCCGCGGCGCAGTCGGATATTACCGTTGAGGAGTCGCTGGAGCGCTTTCGGGCGCTGGGAACAGAGGGTCTTGAGTGCCCGTGCTGGCGGCTTACCGCGCGCGAAGAAACAAAAAAGCTGTTTGACTCCTCCGATCTTAAGGTGGATTCGGTTTATGAATTTTTCGATTTTCCCCATGATACGGAGGCGGAATCTCTGCGGAAAATAGAGCTGTGCCTTGAAACGGCGGCGTTTTTCGGCGCGGGAAAAATTCTCGCCATACCGGGATTTAACGCGGACGGCGAGCAGATGCGCGTTATTTGCGGGCTTATGAATACCCTGTGCGAGCGGGCACGGAAATACGGTATAACGGTCACCGTTGAGGATTTCGATGACAAGAGCTCCCCCTGCTCCACCATTGCGGGGCTGGAGTATCTTATGAAAAACGTCGGGGAGCTCAGGCTCACGTTTGACACGGGAAATTTCGCCTATTCGCTTGAAAGCGTAGAGGACGCCTACGCGCGGTTAAAGGATAAGATCGTCCATGTTCATTTAAAGGATCGCTCCCGCGATATTTCCCGCTTTAACGGCGAAAACGGCAAGGCGGATATTTCGGGGGAGATGATGTACCCCTGCGAGGTCGGCGGGGGATATATAGGTATCGGGGAGCTTGTAAAGCGGCTTCTCGGGGACGGTTATTCGGGGAGCTTTTCGATAGAGCATTTCGGCGCGGTCGATCAGCTTGAATACGCAAGAAAGTCGGTCGAATTTATCAAAGGTCTGATATGATCAAGTATAATAGACAGTGCAGTCTGTATATAAAGTGTTGACGAGAAGCAAATTATTTAAATGGGAATTTCAAAATTTCCGCCAGCCATA
>CAZKJC010000225.1:0-4580 GCA_964552995.1 uncultured Ruminococcus sp. | reverse complement strand
CTGTTTTTGTGGCAGCGGCGAGATCGGCGTCCAGCACGATAAGGTCGGGGCGCTTTTCCGCCAGCATAACCAGCGCTTCGCCGTAGCTGTCACGAGTTGCTTTCTTTTCCATATTTATCTATCCTTTCGGTTACTTTTTTAATCAGCCTTCAAGCTCCGCGAGATGAGCCTTAAGCTCCTCCATCGCCTTAGCGTATTCCTCGTCGTTGGGAGCCTTTCCGTGCCAGCCGACCTGGTTTTCCATAAAGGAAACTCCCTTGCCCTTGGTGGAGCGCTGAATGATAACGGTAGGCTTGCCGGTAACGGTCTCCGCCTCGTTGAACGCCTTTTCGATCTCGTTGAAATCATGCCCGTTGATATTGATTACGTGCCAGCCGAACGCCTCGAACTTCTGGTCGATAGGATAGGGAGACATTACGTCGGAAATTTTTCCGTCTATCTGCAAGCCGTTGTTGTCCACTACCGCCACAAGATTATCCAGCTTGTAGTGCGCCGCGAACATAGCCGCCTCCCATACCTGACCCTCCTGTATCTCTCCGTCGCCGAGTATCGCGTAGACCTTGTAGATATCGCAGGATATCTTCCCCGAAAGCGCCATGCCGCACGCCGCGGAGATACCCTGCCCCAGCGAGCCGGTGCTCATATCCACGCCCGGCACCTTGCCCATAGCGGGGTGCCCCTGAAGCCGCGAGCCCTGCTTGCGGAGGGTCTTAAGCTCCTCCACGGGGAAAAATCCCCTCTGCGCCAGCACGGAGTAAAGCGCGGGCGCGGTGTGACCCTTGGACAGCACCAGTCTGTCGCGGGAGGGCATATCCGGCTCGTTGGGATCAACGTGCATACGGTGCATATAGAGGTATGTCAGCGTGTCCGCAACGGAAAGCGAACCTCCCGGGTGACCCGCCTTGGCGTTGTAAACTCCCTCGATAACGCCCATTCTGACCTTTGTCGCAGCTATTTCAAGCTGCTTTTTCAGTTTTTCGTCCATAAAGAACTGCTCCTTTCAGATATAAGAGGTCGGAGAGAAGCAAGACCCGCTCCGCTCTCAGTTATTTGCTGTTATTAAGCAGACCGCCGGCTTTATAAGCCGCACGGCTGCACAAAATCTTTTTTATTCCCGCTGATTTATAATAAAGGTTGACCAAAAGCAAATTATTTAAAAAGAATTTCTAATTTTGCGACAATTAAGCCTTTTTGCAGAGCCACCCTACCGATTCGGGGTATCGCTTGCCGGAAAAGCCGGTATCTATTCCCCATGCCGCCGCTATTTGCAAAACGTGCTCCTCGTCGGCGAACTCCGCTGTCTCCCAGTCATCGTCGGTGCTTTGGAGCAGCCCGTGCAGACCGAGTGACTTTTCCTCCGCGGTGAGCTCTCCCTCGTTAAGGTATATCTCACCCTCACAGCCGCACCAGCAGTAGCCGCGAACCATCATGCCGTTCACATACTTGACCCACGCCGCATACTCCACAACGCGATGTGAGGAAAAATACTGCACCTCGGCAAACCGCCGCCCGATATCGTTCAGCCCCTCTATATTCTCGGTTATGATATCATCGCCGTAATTTACTGCTAAGACATATCCGTCCAGCACCGGCGACACAAAAATTCCCGAAGCTATCCCGCTTTTCCAGTCCGACGGAACGGGGTCTTTCAGCCCCAACGCCGTTATGACCTCATCGGGCGAATCGCTTCTGATACAAAACCAACTTGTTTTGTACCCAAAAGGCACGGGCAGATCGGGAACAGCCTGTCCGGCGGGCTTTTCTTTTTTACCGCCAAAGAAACTCATTTGTTTATCCTCTCAATATAGCCTATTATCTCCGCCATAGCCCCGCTGTTGTTATCGCAGACGATAAGGTCTGCGGCGGTCTTGACCTCGGTCTGAGCGCTGTCAACGGCAACTCCCAGATCGGCGGAGCGTATCATAGCCTCGTCGTTCATAAAATCCCCCGCCGCCACCGAGAACCTATCCCCGCAGTCAAGGTACTTTATCAGCTCCTTAAAGCCCGTAGACTTGTCCACACCCTTTGGCAGACACTCGTAATACACGGGAGAGGAGCGCACCCACTGAGCGTCCTGCATATCGCTCTCGGAAACATATTTTTCAATTTTGTCTATGTTTTCGGGGGTATCCGCCAGCAAGACCTTGAGCCAGCCGTCCCGCGGAAGCTCCCACAGCAAGCACTCAACGGGGGTTATGTTCTCGAGAGCCAGGTGCTCCCGTTCCGTCTTGTTCATATAGGGAACGTATATCGAGTGCTCGTGCAGCACCTCTATCCCGATATGGGGAAACTCGTCCCCGAGCCGCTTTATATAGTTCAGCGCGTGACTTCCTATCTCGCAGCGCCACACGAACCTGTCCTCTTTGAAATCAAACACCGCCGCGCCGTTGAAAACAACCGCGGGGATATCCAGCTCCAGCTTTTCGACCACAGGGCGCGCCATGGAATACCCTCTGCCCGTCGCGACCGAAAACAGCCCGCCGCCCTCTCTGAACCGCCTTATAGCCTCCATATCCTGCGGAAGTATCTGCTTGTCGTCCGTCAGCAGCGTCCCGTCAAGGTCGGTCATAATAATTACCTTACTGAAATCCATCGGGAGCTCCATACTCCTTTCAAATGTAATATTCCAAAAATTATCCGCGTCTATATCGGCTTTATCGGGTGACGGATAACGGTTTTGCGCTTCTCCGAAGCGGTCTTTCGGGGATCGGAAAGATATATCTCATGATGCAGACGGGATTCCGAAATATCATTTCTGTAACCGTTTTCCTCTAGAAATCTATCCATCAAAGCAACAGACTCCGGCTCACTGTCATAGGAGCCTATGTGCATTATCTGAACACATAACCCCTCGTCAAGCGTTAAAAATTCCGCCGCGGAGCAATCTATCCTTTTCTTTCTGCCCGCTTCACGCACAGCCCATTCAAAATCCGCATCCGATACAAAATCCGGCAGTCGAATGAGCGATATCCAATTAAATCCCGATTTATCGGAGTAATCTACGCCGTTTATACCGTTTTGCCACCAGAAGCCTTCCAACGGCGGCACCACATACTCAAAAAAACCTTTGATCCTGTGATCGCCCTTATAGCTCATCTTAATTGTGTATGATATGCCGTAAAGTATGCTGATCGCCTGCTGATAGACTCCACCCTGTTCATTAGGGTCGCCGCTGCCCCGCACGGCAACATAGCTCATGCGCGGTATATCCACAATTTCGGGAGTGCTCTTCGGTAAATAAAACTCTTTGTGTTCTTTTTTGAAATCAAACGCCATAAGAGCCCTCCTATATGCTACTAAGAAACCGCGTAAAATACTCGGGCAGCTCGCTGTCAAACTCCAGATACTCTCCCGTGCGCGGGTGAACAAATCCGATCTTTTTCGCGTGTAGACACTGCCCCTCCAACCACTTCGGCTTGCCGCTGCCGTACACCGCGTCCCCCGCCACGGGGTGACCTATGTAAGACAAATGCACGCGTATCTGGTGAGTGCGCCCCGTTTCCAGCCGCAGCCGCAGATGGGTGTATCCCGCGTAGTTCCGTATCACGCTGAAATGCGTGACAGCCTCGCGGGAATTATCGCGCGTAACGCACATCTTCTTACGCTCGGTCCTGTGCCGCCCAATGGGAGCGTCCACTGTGCCGTCCTCCTTGACCGAGCCGCACACCACCGCCTCATATTCGCGGGTGAAGCTGTGCGCCTTGATCTGCTCGGACAGCCCGATATGCGCGAAGTCGTTTTTCGCCACGATAAGCAGCCCGCTGGTGTCCTTGTCTATCCTGTGAACTATCCCGGGGCGAATTTCCCCGTTTATCCCCGACAAACTGCCGCCGCAGTGAAACATCAGCGCGTTCACCAGAGTGCCGCCGTAATGCCCCGCCGCGGGGTGAACGACCATACCCTTTGGCTTGTTCACCACCAGCAGGTCGCCGTCCTCGTAAATTATTTCCAGGGGAATATTTTCGGGGAGAATATTCGCGCTTTGCGGCTCGGGCAGCGTTATCTCCACCGACGCGCCGTCTCTCGGACAGTCCTTTTTGCCCGCGGGCTTGCCGTCCACCAGAACGTTCCCCTGCTCTATAAGACGCGCCGCGGCGCTTCTCGAAAGCTCCGTGTTATCCGCAATGAGCTTGTCCAGCCGCGCGCCGCCCCGCGCGTTAAAGTAAATTTTCTCCAGTTTGCGCCGCCGTTTCGGAGCATTCCTCCGTATTCCCGACCGCCGCGCGACTTTTCCTTTTCTCCAGAATTTCGTCCCTTACCAGCAGCAGCAGAATAAGCGCCGCCCCGCAGACCGCGCATATATCCGCAAAATTAAACACGGCGAAGTTGATTATCCTGAAATCAATGAAATCGACGACCAGACCGTTATTGAATATCCTGTCGATAAGATTTCCCGCTCCCCCGCCTATCACCAGCGAAAACGCGATAATAAAGGGCTTGCGCTTTACTTTTTTGAAAAGCAGCATTGCGATCATGACCACCAGCACCACCGAGGTCACCGCTATCAGCATAGCGGTCTGCCCCTCAAATTTGCTGAACGCCGCGCCGTCGTTGGTGTAGTAGGTGAGATTAAGGACCTC
>CAZKJC010000224.1:0-4612 GCA_964552995.1 uncultured Ruminococcus sp. | reverse complement strand
ATCAGAATTATCCATACGAGTCCGTTTTTTTCAAATCTGTTGCCCTTGCTGATGTACCCTCCCGTTATATAAAACGCAACGCTCACCACATTGAACAGCATCAGCAGATATAGCTTTGAAAAAGCAAAAACAAGCATAAAGGTTATATGCATAAGAGCACTTATAAAAAATATCAGCTGATATTTCAGCGTGCTTTTTATATTTATCTCAAGCAGATTCAGTTTCATATTTCCTCCATAAAACCGGAAGCAAGTGTTGATCTGAGTAAACTTATTTGAATTTGAAATTTTCCGCGACCCGCCCGATACGCTTCACTCCGCTGCGTGGAGCAAGACATATCGGCTCTCGCGAAAAATTTCCTGCCTCAATATCACGCTGCAATAGCTTTTTATGTATTATATCATACAAAACAGTATGTTGTCAATAGGCTCGGGTCACATTTGTTTTAATTTTAACAATTTTTTGCGTTATGCACAATAATATTTGTGCGTATAGCGCTAATAATATAATTGAGATTTATGTGAAACAGGGAAATTATCCCTTGACAAAACCCAAGACTTGTGTTATAATAAATCCATCGTAAAACGATAATCATTACTGATTTTACTCTTGCCGCTATGTCATTTTATGCCGTTAGCCGCAAAGAGTTGAGATCAAATTTATGGAGGTAAAGCTATGAAGTATGTATGTCCTGTATGCGGATACGTTCACATTGGTGATTCCGCTCCCGAGAAATGTCCCCAGTGCGGTGTTCCCGGCAGTAAGTTCAGAGTAGAGGAGAACACCGAGAAGCTCGTTTTCGCTGACGAGCACAGGATCGGTATCGCCGACGGCGTTCCCGAGGAGATCGTTGAGGGTCTGCGCGCTAATTTCACCGGTGAGTGCACCGAGGTCGGCATGTACCTTGCTATGGCAAGAGCGGCTCACAGAGAGGGCTACCCCGAGGTAGGTCTGTACTATGAGAAGGCTGCATGGGAGGAAGCGGAGCACGCGGCTAAGTTCGCGGAGCTGTTGGGCGAAGTAGTTTCCGCGTCCACCAAGGAGAACCTCACCAAGAGAGTTGCCGCGGAGCACGGCGCTACCCAGGGCAAGCTCGATCTTGCAAAGAAAGCCAAGGAGCTCAATCTTGACGCTATCCATGACACGGTTCACGAAATGGCAAAGGACGAGGCTCGTCACGGCAAGGCTTTTGAGGGTCTGCTGAACCGCTACTTCAAGTAATAAAAACCGCTCCCCTGCCGAAACCGGCAGGGGATATTTCTGTCTTACAGCTCAAATTTGCCCTTAGCGAAATCAAAGGTCGCGAAATAATCCTCGGGAGTTTCCGCGCGCCTTATCAGCTTTACCGAGCCGTCCCCGCGCAGCAGCAGCTCCGCGCTTCTGAGCTTTCCGTTGTAGTTGTAGCCCATTGAGAAGCCGTGCGCTCCCGCGTCGTGGATAGCCACATAATCGCCGATATCTATTTTCGGGAGCATTCTGTCCACCGCGAATTTATCGCAGTTCTCGCACAGACCTCCCGTCACGTCGTACTTATGGTCGCAGGGAGCGTTTTCCTTACCGAGCACCGTGATATGATGATACGCGCCGTAGATCGCGGGGCGCATAAGGTTCGCCGCGCAGGCGTCAAGCCCGATGTACTCCTTATAGATGTGCTTTTCGCGTATAGCCTTGGCGATAAGCATTCCGTAGGGAGCGAGCATAAATCTTCCAAGCTCGGTAAATATTGCCACATCGCCCATTCCCGCGGGAACAAGTATCTCCTCGTAAGCCTGCCTTACCTTTTCGCCGATGACCGCGATATCGTTCTGCGGCTGATCGGGCTTATATGCGATACCAACGCCGCCGCTCAGATTGATAAAGGAGAGCCGCACGCCCGTTTTCTCCTTTATCTCCACCGCGACTCTGAACATTATCCGCGCCAGAGTGGGATAATAATCGTTGGTCAGCGTGTTTGAAGCGAGAAAAGCATGCATTCCGAATTTTTTCGCGCCCTTTTCCTTAAGTATCTTATAGCCCTCGATGATCTGCTCGTGAGTGAAGCCGTACTTCGCATCGCTGGGGGTATCCATTACGTTGGGGCTGCCGTCGGTGCGGAATTCCCCGCCGGGGTTGTAGCGGCAGCATATGGTCTCGGGAATCCCCGTCAGCTTATCGAGAATATCAATATGGGTAAAATCGTCCAGGTTGATTATAGCTCCCAGCTCAAAAGCCTTGCGGAAATCCATATCGGGCGTGGCGTTGGAGGAAAACATTATGTCATGCTCCTTAGCGCCCACCTCGTCGGAAAGCAGCAGCTCGGTGTAGCTGGAGCAGTCAAAGCCGCAGCCCTCCTCCTGCAATACCTTCATAATAAAGGGATTGGGGGTAGCCTTTACCGCGAAATACTCACGGAAGCCCTTGTTCCACGCAAACGCGGCTTTAAGGCGGCGCGCGTTCTCGCGGATACCCTTTTCGTCATAGATATGAAAAGGTGTGGGATAGCTCTTGACTATCTCCTCTATCTGTTCCTTGGTTACAAACGGTTTTTTCTCCATTAGTTCTACCTCTTTATTTATAAATTTATTTTTTCTGTTTTGTATTCCTTCGGCGAAAAAAGGAAAATATTCTGTTGAAAAATCCCTTAAAGCCCTTTACGCCGAGCATTTTATCGGCTTTAGCGATCATTTCACGCGCTTCCCCGACCTTAGCCATTTCCCGCTCGCTGCTGATGTATGCCATATTTATGGAACGCTCCGCGCATTCCTTAGCCTTGGAGTAATCTCCTGTTTTCATATAGATCCTGCCAAGCTCCAGCCAGCGGTATTCAATATGATTTTCGCGTTTGAGCTCCGGAGTATCGCAGTAGTCAATGCAGAAACGCAGGCATTCTATCGCGTCTTGTATAAACTCGGGAGTGCATTGCTCCTCGTCCTCCACTATCTCCTCAAGGGTAGTGTAGTATTCCCAGTGAATATCAAAGGAATCGGGGAACAGCTCAAGCGCCTTGCGGTAATACTTCCTGCCCTCTTCCAGGCGGTATGTATACACCAGCAGCCAGCAGCCGAGAAAATTGCAGAACTTCGCCAGTTCATGGCGCTCCTCTTCCGTTTTCGCGATAGGTTCGCATCTGCCGAGAACCCCCTCGGCTTCGGATATAAATTTGTTTTCCTCGTCCTCGTTTTCCAGCTTGCACGCACCCATCTTACGATGAAACTCGGCTATGTCGCCCTTTATGTTCTCTAACACGTTTTTTCTCCGAATACCGACCGAGCGTCAGCCCGCGGCAAACGCCGTTATAATAAACAACAGCACTATCAGAATGATCTTCGCGGCGATACAGCCTCTGCGGGCATAACGAAACTGTTTCTCCGTGTACTTTTCGGGGTGGGTAAAAAGGTTGGCGTGCTGGGGCATTGTCGAACAAAGCGTAAATATGCCGTACAAGATCAATGTCGCCAAAATCATCAGCACCGCCTCGCCGGAAATCATTTCTAAAGTCATAAGAACGATATATCCCGCAACACTGCTTACAGCAATGACCGCCGCCGCGATCTCGGCAAATTTTTCTCCTTTGGAGTATGTCAGCTTTTCCAGTACCATAGTCAGAACCTCCCTTATCGTTTCAATGTGCGATTATGCCGTTAAACCTGCATATATTTCTCCAGGAACTCCGCGGAGAGCTTTATCCAGCGGCGGCAGTTATCGAGATAGAACGCCTCGTTCCAGCCCGTCGCCTTGTCGCAGGTGGACAGCCCGTGCGGTCCCTCGTCGAACAGGTGGAGCTCCACGGGAATTTTGTTTGAAATGCACGCCTTAGCCATCACAAGGGAATTATGCGCGGAAACGCAGTCGTCGTTGGCGGTGTGCCATATGAATATGGGGGGAGTTTTCGGCGTTACCCTGTTCTCCAGCGAAAGCCGCGACAGGTCGCTGCGGCTGCCCTCCTCGCCGAGAAGCACCTTGAAGCTGCCCTCGTGCGGGGCGGTAACTCCGCTTATCACGGGGTAGCAGAGTATCGCGGCGTTGGGGCGGAGCTCCTCGTTATCGCAGCCTATGGTCTTGAGGAGCGTCGCGTCGTTCCACATCGTGGCAAGGCAGCCCGCCAGATGTCCGCCCGCCGAGCAGCCAAGCACAGCCAGCTTCTGCGGGTCGATGTGGAATTCCTCCGCGCGCATGCGTATCTTGTAGAAGGTGTACGCCGCGTCGGTGAGCGCCGCGGGAAACCTCGCGTTGCAGGTGTATGTAACGACGAACGCGGCATAGCCCAGCGCGAGATACTGGAGCGCTATCGGCTCGCCCTCGCGGTCGGAGCAGTACTCATACCCGCCGCCCGGGAATATGACCACACCGGGACGCTTTTCGCAGAACTGAAGCCCCGCTATGCTGTCGGGCAGATATGCCTTTACGGACGCGGTCTTTTCCTGGTTGATAAAAAAGGTTTTTATTGTCATTTTGTTGTCCTCCTCCGATGGGTTCATATTTATTATATTGTAACATTTTTTCCCGAATAAATCAAGGGGGTATGGAAAATTTAAGCAACATTTCCTCTCGCCCGACAAACGCCGCCGCAGGCGGCGTCAGTCTGTATATAAAGTGTTGACAAGAAGCAAATGATTTAAATGGGAATTTCAAA
>CAZKJC010000223.1:0-4629 GCA_964552995.1 uncultured Ruminococcus sp. | reverse complement strand
ACTTATTGTTGCTACTCTCATTTCTTTATTATACCATATTCTGCGCTTTTTGTCCAGACCTAAGCAAAACATTTTTCAGACCTTGTAGCATATCAAATAAAAATATTTTCAAAACCCCCTTGACAAATCTCGGCAGCAATGTTATACTGTATATACAACACATAAACAGCATAAAAGGAGCGATGATCATGTCGTTGAAGGTTGAAAATGTAAAAAAGACATATGGCAGCTACACCGCCGTGGACGGTCTGAGCTTTGAGATGAACAGCCCGGGAGTATTCGCGCTGCTGGGGACAAACGGAGCGGGAAAGACCACCTCGATACGCATTATATTGGGAATGCTTGCCGCGGACAGCGGCAGGGTCACCCGAAACGGAAAGGAGTTTTTCGCCGCGAACGAGCCTATCGGCTATCTCGCGGAGGAACGCGGGCTTTATCCGAAATATAAGATAATGGAGCAGCTTCTCTATTTCACCTCGCTTAAGGGAATGAGGAAAGAGGACGCGATGAAGTCGCTGGACTACTGGTTTGACAGACTTAACGTCAACGAGTACCGCAACAAGCGCGCGGAGCAGCTCTCAAAGGGAAACCAGCAGAAAATACAGCTTATCGCCGCGCTCGCGCCGAACCCGGAACTGCTGATACTCGACGAGCCGATGAGCGGTCTTGATCCCGTCAACGCGGAGCTTTTCAAGTCGGTCATACGCGAGGAGATGAAAAAGGACAAGTACATCATAATGTCCAGCCACCAGATGCCCACGATAGAGGAGTTTTGCAGCGATATCGTGATACTCAACAAGGGAAAGACCGTGCTGAGCGGAAATCTGAACGAGATAAAGAGGTCGTACGGCAGAGTCAAGCTCACAGTAAAGTGCGAGGGCGATATTTCAGAGCCCGCGCGGGAATGCGGGCTGACCGTGACGGAGGAGACTCCCAACGGCACCAGCTTTGCCGTGGAGAGCGAGGAGCAGGCGCACAGGCTGCTCCGCAGGATAATGGACAGCGGGATCCCGCTTATACGCTACGAGCTGAGAGAGCCTACGCTCAATGAAATATTTATCGAAAAGGTCGGTGGATCAAATGAGAACTAAGGGTTGGAAAAACGTTTTCGGGTTTACTTTTACCCAGTATATAAAAAGTAAAGCCTTTATAACAAGCACGATAGTGGTGTGCGTGATAACCATTCTGCTTGTGGGAGCGGCAAATATACTCCCCAAGCTGCTCGGAGAGGACGAGGAGATCGTCGGGAGCGGGGTGCAGGGGAGCGTATCCGCCATCACACAGGTCTACCTTATGGACGAGGCGGAGCTGCTCACCGCCGAGGATCGCTCACTTATGAAAGAGATGGGCATAGCCCTCACGGAATCGGAGCTCTCCTTTAACGAGCTTATCGACGCGGTAAAGAACACGGGCAGACAGGAGGCTCTGGTGCTGGTGTCGGCGGACGTTTACGAGAACGTAACGCAGGGCTTCCGCGTAAAGACCTACTACTCACCCTCCGCCGACGGCAAGGCGGTCGACGCGCTGACAAGCTATGTTTCGGAAACGGTGAATTACCGCAATATGCTGGACGCGGGCGTTCCTCAGGAAAACTACCTCGCAACGCAGAGATACGTTTCTACATCGAAGATCGAAGCGGGCAGCGACGAGTGGAATATGCTGGAAAGCATGATAAACTACATCGTTCCGATAGCGGTATCGCTGGTGCTGTTCATTCTTATCTACACCTACGGAAACACCGTGGCGCAGTCCATAGCTACCGAAAAGACCAGCCGCGTTATGGAGCTGCTGCTTACTTCCGTAAGACCTCTGGCGGTAGTTATCGGTAAAGTGCTGGCAATGGGAATAGTCAGCTTCGGACAGTTTATTCTGATAGGAATAGTCGGTTCAATAACATTTTTTGCCACAATGCCCTTCGGGATAGGCGGCGAGATCGCGGAGATCATGAACGATCCCGCGCTTCAGCAGACCGCGCAGAACGCGGAGATCGCCGAGGCAATAAACAACACCGTCGGTAATATCAACGCATTCACTATCATTATGATATTTGTGATATTTATCCTCGGCTTCCTGTTCTTCTCGCTTATCGCGGCGCTTGTTGGCGCGAGCATAAGCCGTATGGAGGACCTGCAGCAGGCAATGCAGCCCTACGCGCTGCTCGGTATTCTTGGTATGTACCTGGCGTATTTCCCCGTAATATTCAATATAGACAGCGTGGAAACAGGCGCGGCGACGGTCAATCCCGTGCAGATGTTCTCCTACTTCTTCCCCGCAAGCTCGCCCTTTGCGCTGCCGAGCGCGCTGCTGCTCGGAACGCTCAGCCCGCTGATGTCCGCCGTGGCGGTGCTGATCCTGGCGGCGTGCGTGGTGCTGCTGGCGATAGTGGTAGGCAAGGTCTACGAGGCAATAATTCTCCATAACGGAAACCGTATCAAGATGGGTGATATCTTTAAAATGGCGCTGAGAAAGTGAGGCGGCAATGAAGGAATTTCTTAAAAAGCTCAATTTTTTCATTGACGATATCATAATTGACGTGATCGGCGCGGCTTTTGAGACCATATTCTGCCTTGTGTTTGACCTTTAAGGAGAGCATATGAAAAGGATAAACGCGATACCAATAATGTCATTTCTTGCGGGAGCGTGCTTTATAGCGGCTTTTATTCTGCATGGCGGCTCGCCGTATTTAATAATAGGCTGTTTGTGGATAATAATAGGCATTGGCAGGATCATCAAACCAAAAAGATAAAACAAACGCGGTACAGTCGTTCGGCTGTACCGCGCGGTGTTATAAAAAATTTTAGTAAAAAACGCAACTTTTCCCGCGGCTGCTTGGTATTATTATCAAACAACAAATTTCAGGGAGAGGTACAATATGAAAAAATACATTTCAATTTTAGCGGCGGCTTGCGTTATTTTATTGTCGGGCTGCTCGCAGAACAACGAAGCGGTTACGGCAGGAGATCCGTTCGGCAGCATAACGGGCTCGGACGGTGTATCGGCGGGAGCGTCCGGTTCAACGGGCACAACGGGCACTGTGAGCGCAGAGAGCGCCGCGGGTACCGCAAGCACGGCGGGTACCGCGGGAACTTCGGGAAGCACGGTAAGCACAGGAGCTGCGGTTGAAGAGAGCACCGCAAGTACGGCGGGCGCCGACGTAACCGGCGGAACTCCCGACACTGCGGTCACGCCCACAACCGCCGCCCCCTCGGGCATCGCCGACGATTACGCCCCGAGCTATATCGGCGGCGATCATGACACGGATCATATCGGCGAAGCCGCGGACGGTGCTGACAAATCTATGTCCGCTTTTGATTCACCGGCGGAAATGGCGGACGCGATCATGGCGGCTCCCGAAGCAGCTCCCGATATATGGTATGACGAAGCTCCGCTCGACCCCGGCTTCGATTATGATCTTGATCTCGATCTCGATCCCGATTACGGCTATTACGAGCCCGAGCCGGTGCCTCCGCAGGCGGGTCTGCTGACGGGCGGCGAGTGGCGCGACAACGATCACTGGAGCGACTGGAACGCGCTGTACTCCGCCCGAAATGACTGGAGCGTTTTCAAGGAAAGCTGGAGAAGTCCCTTTGATAACCGCATAGCCTTAAAGGTGACCTCCGACGGCGAGCCGCTGGAGGGCGCGAGGGTATCCTGCGGAAAAATGAGCGCGGTGACCGACAACAAGGGCAGAGCCTACCTGTTCTATACCGCGCTGAACGGTCCCACCGAGCCTATTACGGTGTCCTATGGCGATATCACAGAGGAGCTTGAGGGAGTGATCGGAGACGCGGAGCTGACCTGTGAGCTTTCGGGAGCGGCACGGGGCTCCAAAAAGCTCGATCTTATGATAGTATGCGATACTACCGGCTCTATGAGCGACGAGCTGGTATATCTCCAGGAGGAGCTTAAGGATATCATCAACCGCATACAGCGCGACAACAGCAATATTCCCACCAGATTGAGCGTTAATTTCTACCGCGACGAGGGCGACGAGTATGTCGTGTGCGAATACCCCTTTACGGAGGATATAAGCGCGGCTGTAACGGAACTCGGCAAGCAGTACGCGGCGGGCGGCGGAGATTTCCCCGAGGCGGTGCACACCGCTCTTGACAGCGCGATAAATAACCATGACTGGAACGAGGATTCCGTAAAGCTGATGTTCCTGGTGCTCGACGCGCCGCCTCATGACGATCCGCAGATAATAGACAGCGTGAATTCGCTTATTATGCAGGCGGCGGAGCAAGGTATACGCATTATCCCCACAGCCTCCAGCGGAATCGACAAGTCCACCGAGTATCTTTTGAGAACTATGGCGTTCGCAACGGGCGGTACCTATACGTTCCTCACCGACGACAGCGGCATAGGCGGAGGGCATATAGAAGCCACCGTAGGCGCGTACAACGTGGAGCGCCTGAACGATATGATGGTGAGGATCGTAAATGAATATCTTCAATAACTGAACGCCCACGCATTAAGGAACATTCAAAGCTCGTCCACAAATTGCTCTCGCAGGAGAATTTCAAAAAGGTCGAGTTTGCCTTAATGGCAAACGATGACCGGTTCCCGCAATCGCGCGGAGTGTGGGTTTTGCGCAACAGTTATGTAATTGCTTGAGGCATTTCGTAGCAT
>CAZKJC010000222.1:0-4640 GCA_964552995.1 uncultured Ruminococcus sp. | reverse complement strand
TTTTTGTTTTTTTCACCCCCCCCCTCCCCCCCGTTGGTGTCAGCCCCGATCAGAGCGCGTGAAAGCTCCGCTTTCGCATAACAATCGAGCGGATAAACATAATAATTCCAACAATATACGGATACACACATAAAAATTATCATTTATTACATCAAAACAATCTTTCTCAATTTATGCTCCAATGAGTAAAATTGCAAAAAATCTTCTAAACCCCTTGATTTTTTTCAAAAAAGTAGTATAATAGTTTTATAAGCGTTTAGCACTCGCAAAGAAAGAGTGCTAAATCATAAGAAAACAATCGCAAAGGAGAGATTTTATGGAAACAAAGGAATTTAAAGCGGAATCCAAGCGGCTGCTTGAGATGATGATCAACTCTATCTACACCCACAAGGAGATTTTTTTAAGAGAGCTTATCTCCAACGCAAGCGACGCGATGGACAAGCTGTATTTCAAGTCTATGAGCGAGAACACCGGCATAACCCGCTCAGATATGGCGATAACCGTTGAGGCGGACAAGGACGCGCGCAGGCTGACTATCTCGGACAACGGCATAGGCATGACCAAGGACGAGCTGGAAAATAATCTCGGAACCATCGCCAAGAGCGGCTCTCTCGCGTTTAAAAATGAGAACGAGAGCGCCGAGGACGTCAATATAATCGGTCAGTTCGGCGTGGGATTTTATTCCGCGTTTATGGTGGCAAAGCGCGTTACGGTCATCTCCAGAGCCTACGGCGAGGATACCGCCTATATGTGGACGAGCGAGGGCGTAGAGGGCTACTCCATTGAGGAGGCTGCCAAGGACAGCCACGGAACACAAATTATTCTGGAGATCAAGGATAACTCCGAGGAGGAGAACTACGACGAGTTCCTTACCCCCTATAAGATAAAGTCGCTGGTGCGCAAGTATTCCGACTATATCCGCTATCCCATCAAGATGGACGTGGAGCACGAAAAGCTCAAGGAGGGCACGGAGAACGAATACGAAAAGGAGATCGTCACCGAAACGCTCAACTCCATGACCCCCATCTGGAAAAAGTCCAAGACCGAGCTTACCGACGAGGAATACAACCAATTCTACAAGGACAAATTCTACGACTACGACGAGCCGCTGCTGCATATCCACAGCAAGACCGAGGGCACCGCGACGTACAGCGCGCTGCTGTATGTTCCCGCGAAGGCTCCCTACGACTACTACTCAAAGAGCTATGAAAAGGGCTTGCAGCTTTATTCCAGCGGCGTTATGATAATGGATAAATGCGCCGACCTGCTGCCCGACTATTTCAGCTTTGTAAGAGGTCTGGTGGACAGCGAGGACTTATCGCTGAATATTTCGCGTGAAATGCTCCAGCACGACAGGCAGCTCAAAATAATAGCAAAGAGCCTTGAAAAATCCATCAAGAGCGAGCTTAAAAAGCTGCAAAAGAACGACAGGGAGAAATACGAGAAATTCTTCGAGGCATTCGGAATGCAGATAAAATACGGCATTTACGAGGGCTTCGGCTCGAACAAGGAAACGCTCCAGGATCTGCTGATGTTCAAGAGCAGCTTCGGCGGCTACGTAACGCTGGAGGAGTACGTCTCCCGCATGAAAGAGGAGCAGAAGTACATTTATTTCGCAAGCGGCAGCAGCGTAGCGAGAATTGAGGGTCTGCCCCAGACGGAGCTTGTCAAGGACAAGGGCTTCGAGATACTCTACTTCACCGACCATGTTGACGAGTTCTGCATTCAGATGATGCACGACTACGAGGGCAAGGAGTACAAATCGGTATCCTCCGAGGACCTGGGTCTGGAGACCGAAGCCGAAAAGGAAGAGATCAAGAAAGAGGAAGAGGACAACAAAGACCTGTTCGACTTCATGACGGAAAAGCTCTCCGGCAAGGTAAAGGCTGTAAGGCTCTCACACCGCCTGAAATCTCACCCCGTGTGCATTACCAGCGAGGGTATGCTGTCCGTCGAAATGGAAAAGGTGCTCTCCGCAATGCCCACCGAGCAGAACGCGAAAGCGGAGAAGATACTCGAGATCAACGCTTCCCACCCCATCTACAACAAGCTCAAGGCTCTGTATGAGACCGACAAGGACAAGGTGGCTGAATACGGCGATATCCTCTACTCCCAGGCTCTGCTTATCGAGGGCATGGCGATAGAGAATCCCGTGGAGTTCACCAATAAGATTTGCGAGATAATGGCTAATTAAAAACTGCCCCGCAGCGCGGCTCAAACCGCATTGCGGGGCTTTTGTCATTGTGTGACCTCTTTTATGAGAATATTTTCAAAATCCACCGAGTAGGTGACTGTTCGCTTTTCGCTCTCCGAGCCATCATATTCGTTTACGGTAAATGTATCGCCGTCAGTGGTGATCTCCCCGTCTATCAAGGGGAAGAAGTCCCCGCCGTATTCCTGCTTTCCGATATAATTGACAAAGTGGTCGTCAAAATAGAACACCGAAAGGCACTGCGCGTCTGTATCTTCTTTAGTTCCCGCGGGAACGCGGACTATAAGCAGGTTGCCCGAATCAAGCTTCAGAACCTCGGGGGTTATTCCTTTATAGTCGTCCACTATAAGCGAGCTGCCCACATAGGGATTATTAAAAAGTATCTGGCTTACGATCTCCCCATCGTTGTTCTTAATACATATGTCACCGTTGGGATCCAATGCGGTCAGCTTATAGTTGTCATTTTCTTCATCATATAAAAAAGTAATAAAAATATCCAGAGAATAACCCTCCATAGGCTCTCTATACTCTACAACGCCCACCGTTCCGATATAATTGTCACTATTACCGTATGGGATTTCATCTGCTTCCTCGGTATTTTCGACCTCTTTTACCAGAATATTTTCAAAATCTACCGAATATGTGATCGTCCGCTTTTCATTCTCCAAGCTGCTCTCATATTCGTTTACGGTAAAGGTATCGCCGTCGGTAGTGATCTCCCCGTCTATCAGCGGGAAGAAACTTACGTTGTTCCCTCGCGTTTCCATTCTTATATAATTGATAGAATCGTCGTCGAAATAATACACTGAAAGCCCACGCCACGTTTTTTCGTGAAACTCCACGGGGACGCCGACCACAAGCAGATTTCCCGAATCCAGTTCAAGAACCTCGGCGGTGATCGCTTTGTAATCGCTCACTCTGTCGGTTGTGGGAGCGCCTGCTATAAAGGGACTGGAGAACATCTTCGAGCTCACGATCTCTTCGCTGCTGTCCCTGATATTCACACTGTTTTCGTCAACAATAAGCTGATACATGTCGCTGTCAATAACTTCATGCACGTCAATAGACACATTGACGGAATACTCTCCCATATCCTTGGTAAAGCTGATAGTATCGATCTTATCCCCGATATCGGCGCCGGACATCCATAACGGTTCAGACAACATTTCACTCGTTTCGGCAGTGGTATCCTCATAAACGCTGTCGTTAGCAGGTATCTCCGGAGCGTCCGAGGATACGGGCGTGTCCTTTGCGCAGCCTGTTGCAATAAGCAGCGCGATCATAACGGGCATAACAAGAATAGTTTTTTTCATGATTGCTTCTCCTTTGCTGAAATAATATTAGATTTATACAAAAGCGCCGCTGCAAAATACAGCGGCGCTTGATGTCGAAAATTATTCTGCGTCTGCGGGATCTTCGTCGGAAGCCGCTTCCTCCATCAACGCCTTGATGGAAAGGGAAACCCTGTTCTTCTCGGTGTCGATCTCGATGATCTTCACCTCGACCTCCTGACCTACTGCCAGTACCGAAGCGATATTGTTAACTCTCTCGGTGGATATCTGGGAGATGTGGATAAGACCGTCAACGCCGGGAATGATCTGCGCGAACGCGCCGAACTCGGTAATGCTTACGACAGTCGCCTTGATAACATCGCCCTTGCCGTACTCCGCAACGAACTTTGTCCAGGGATTATCGTCGGGGTCCTTAGCGGAGAGGGAAACTCTCTTCTTCTCGGGATCGTAGGACTTAACGATAACGTTGATCTTATCGCCGATCTTAACGATATCCTTGGGGTGACCAACGCGATTCCAGGTAAGCTCGGAGGTGCGTACCAAACCGTCAACCGCGCCGATATCAACAAATACGCCGTAGTCCTCAATGGAGCGAACCTCGCCCACGAACTTCTGACCTACCTCGATGCTCTCCCAGAACTTAGCTCTCTCCGCGTCGCGAACCTCCTTGTTGGCGAGCTTGATAGAGCCAACTACGCGTCCGCCGCGCTGATCGGTGACCTCGATTATCTTCAGCTTGACAGTCTGCTTCAGAAGCGTGTCAAGGCTGCCGCTGCGGGGGATACCCGTCTGAGAAGCGGGGATAAATATGCGCGTGTTGTCGGAGAATACGATAACGCCGCCCTTTACCACATTGGACACAACGCCCTCAATGGTCTCGTTGGAGTCCTTGACAGCCATCATCTTCTCAAGGCTGAGCGCGGTATCAACGCGCTTCTTGGAGAGCGCCGCGGTTCCCATGGAATCGTCGACCTTTATAACGATAGCGTCGATAACATCGCCGACCTTTACAAGATCGCCCACCGCCGCTTCGGGATCGTTAGTCAGCTCCTCGCGGACTATGTAGCCGGTCTGCTTTGCGCCGACCTCTACGCCGACCTCTCTGTCGGATACGCTTACTACAGTTGCCTTAACTC
>CAZKJC010000221.1:0-4667 GCA_964552995.1 uncultured Ruminococcus sp. | reverse complement strand
CGGATATTCCGATGGTAGCGACGTTCCGAACGCCCTACGCAAACAACATTGATCTGGATAGCGAGCTTCCCGTTTCCCTGTTCGCAAATTCTATCGGGACGCTCCACGAGATAGATCGGGCGCACTCGGAATATCTCGCGGAGTTTCGTAAAATGAGCGCTAAGGTGTTCGCCGATGAAACCGTGATCCAGAACGGCAAGGGCATACCCGATGATTATTTTATAAATATAGTGCCCGATGGTAACACCGCACTAGACCGCCAGATCATGGCATACGCTCCCGCTATCCGCGAGGAAGCACACAAGGCGGCGATAAATACGGAGCTTCGCTTGTATGAGGTTCAGATCGGCGTTTCAAGCGGCACGTTCACCTTTGATTTGCAAAAGGGACTTGTTACCGCAACGCAGGTGCTGAGCGAGGATAAGACCACATACAACACTGTCGCGCAGCTTCAGAGGCAGCTCCGCCCTGTGCTGGAGGCTCTTGCAAAAATAACGGTAACGCTCGCGCGGTTCTATGGTATTGACTGCGAGGACGGCGAGCCCGCTATTGAGTTCGGCGACAGTGTTTTCGAGGATACGGGGACGGAATTCAACAGGCGCTTTCAGCTCGTTCAAGCCGGATTATTAAAGCCCGAGGATTTTAACGCCTGGTATTTTGGCGTGCCGCTTGACAAGGCGCGGGAAATGCTCCCCGAAATGACGGCGGCGTTTGGCGGTGATGAATAATGCTGACACCGAAAACGCTGCAAAATCTACCTATAAGGCTCACGGATATTTATTCGGAGCTGTCGGAGTTTGTGCTTAGGGATATTGCACAGCGCATTTCCAAAGCTGCCGAGATCACCGACACCGCGGAATACCAGTTATACCGCGCCCGTGCGCTGGGTTTGTCAACTAAGGAGATAACGCAAAAGATCGCACAGATCAACGGCGTTGCCGAAACGGAGATTGAAAAAATTATCCGTGAAGCTGCCGAAAAGTCCGATGAGTTCGACCGCAGAATGCTGGGCGCTGACGGCGGCGCGGCGGTTTCGTTTTCCGATAATGAGGAACTTCGGGCGCTCATGTCCGCCGAGATCACCAACACGCGCGGGCAATGCAAAAATTATACCGGAACGCTGGGCTTCGCCGAGATCAACGCGCAAGGTCAGGTGATTTACAGCAGCATGACGGATTTTCTGCGCAAGCAGATGGATATGGCTCATATGAAAGTTGCGAGCGGCGTGACGGACTATAATACCGCCATTCGGCAGGCTTGCAAGGCACTTTCGGACAGCGGTCTGCGCACGGTTTACTATGATAGCGGGCATTCTGACCGTATCGAGGTCGCGGTTCGTCGGGCTCTGATGACAAGCGTTTCCCAGGTCACGCAGCGCATTTCCGAGCAGAACGCGGAGGAGTTCGGCGCGGACGGCTGGGAGATTTCAGCTCATTCCGGAGCACGTCCATCGCACGCGATCTACCAGGGGCGGCAATACCCCAACAGCAAATATGAAACGATCGTCCGCCCTCTGATCGAGGATTACAATTGCCGTCACAGCGCATTTCCCATCATTATGGGGGTGAGCAAGCCCGCCTATACCGAGGAGGAATTGAAGAATATAGACCCGCCGCCCTTTACCTACCAGGGCAAGACGTACACTGCGTACCAGGCTCAGCAGCAAATGCGCAAAATGGAACGCGCCATGCGAAAGCAAAAGGATCGCTGCATTGTCGCCGAAGCTGCCGGAGATAAGGACGCATTCACAGCCGCGAGCATAAAGCTCCGCCGCCAAAAGGATATCTACGAGGATTTCTGCAAGGCTGCGGGAACGTACACCGAATACGAGCGGACGTTCGTTGCGGGCTATAACAGACATCTTGTGGGCAAGACGGGCGCGGTCACTCGAGCGCAGAACAGGCAGAAAAATTTGCAGATCACCTTGACAGATCTGGAGAAGAATGCTATAATAGAAGCAGGAAGTGACGGAATGGAACGAAAAAAGGATAACACTAAAATCGAACCAATGCCTAAAAAGCAGTTCAGAAGAATTGAACGGGCTTTTAAACGACAAGGCGGAATAATCATTTGTAATGAAGAAGCCGAGCGTTTTTTGGAAATTCAAAATTCTGAAGGTTCTACCCTTGACGCTAAAACAATTATTCTTAGCAGAAATCCCGGAAGAGCCGCAGTTTATGAAGAGATGATACACGCTGCTCAGTACCGGCGAGGAGAAAATGATGGTTCGCATTTAAGTCGTGTTCTTAATGAAATCGCTGCACAGAAAATTCTTTTAAAAAATGCTAAAGCATATGGGCTCACAAAGAATGAAATTGAACAGACACGACGCGCTCTTGCTTCGTATGAGTATGAATTGGAAACCTTAAAAATCACTGATTAAAACGGGGGTGTTTATTATGTTAAAGGTGTTGAATGTATTGCCTGTTGGCGATAAACTTGCGGTTACATTTGAGGGCAATGGAAATGGTATAAAAAACGGAAGCAGAATTGTTGATGATGTCGGTAACGTTATTGAAATTATTTCAGTTGGAATGGGAAGGTATGAAAACGCTGCCGATATAAGCAAAAGTACCACTGTTTTGATTAAAAAATGTGATATAAGTATTGGAAGTAGGTTTGATATCGCATAAAATTAAAAAACAAAAGCGTTTTGCAAGCGATTGCAAGGCGCTTTTTTCTGCACAATTTCAAATAAACCGCGCTCCGAAAAGGGCGCGTTTATTATACCATGCGGGCGGTTACCGCCCTATTTTTACACAGGAGGTTTTATTATGGAAAAACTTTTTAATCTGCTGAAAAAGCTCGGTATCGAGCTTTCGGCAGACCAGACCGAGCAGGTCAAAGAGGTTCTCGGTAAGGAGTTCGTCGCGGCGGAGGACGCGGCTAAAAAGAACACCGAGCTGGAGGATCTCAAAAAGCAGCTCGCCGATCGCGACAAGGATCTCGAAAAGCTCAGGAGCGAAAACAAGTCCGGGGAGCTGGCGCAGAAGCTCGCCGATCTTGAGGAGAAGTACAAGATCGACACCGAAAATCTCACCGCGAAGCTCGCGGCGCAGGAGACGGATTTCGCGGCGGAACGGCTTCTCGGCGGTTACAAATTTGCGAACGACCGCGTGAGAAAATCCGTGCTCGAGGAGTTCAAGGGCAAGGGCTTCAAGTACGAGAACGGCGCGTTCGTCGGCGGCAAGGAGTTTCTCGAGGAGCTCAGAAAGAACGAGCCCGATGTGTTCGCAAAGGAGCAGCAGGGGCTTTTCATGGGCAGCACTCACAGCGAGGTGCCCGAAAACGCAAACAACGCGGCGGCGCAGATTTCCGCCGCGTTCGGGCTGAAAAATAATATTGGAGGTAAGTGATTATGGCAGTAAACACGATCGAAAACAGAACTTTATTCATGGAGGCGTGCGATCAGCAGCTTATCGAGGGTGCAACTTCCGGCTGGATGGAAGCCAACGCGGGACAGATCAAGTATACCGGCGGCGATACCGTTAAGATACCCACGCTTTCCACCACGGGTCTCGGCGATTATGACCGTAATGCGGGTTATCCCAAGGGCGGCGTGTCGGTGAAGTACCAGACCAAGATCATGACGCAGGACAGAGGCACGTCTTTTTTCCTTGACCGCATAGAGGTCGACGAAAGCGGCTTTATCGCGACGGCGGCAAGCGCGGCAGCGATATTTCAGCGGGAGCACGTTATTCCCGAGGTGGACGCGTACCGTTACAGTTCGCTGTACAAGCTGGCTAAGGCTAAGGGATATTCGCATGAATATGAAGCCGTGCATTCCGACCATACTCTCCGAGCTTCATAAGGACGTAACGGCGGTGCGCGACAGCGGCGCGGGCGCGGCGGAGCTGGTAATAACCATGCCCTACCCTGTCGCGGATATCCTCAGCAGTTCCGAAAAGCTGACGCGGTACATAAATGCCGGGCAGTTCAGCCAGGGCGGGATAAATATTGATGTACAGACCTTTAATGGTATCCCGATCATTCGTGTACCCTCGGAGCGCATGAAAACCTTGTATGACTTTATGTCGGGCGAAACGGAGTTCGGCTTCGCGCCCGCGGCGGGAGCAGCTCGGATAAACTGGATAATCTGCCCCAGAAGTGTGACGCGGTTTACGGCGGAGCGGCTTCGTTAAGCGACAATAAGTAAAAGGTCTTGATTTTTTCCTTCGGCTGTGGTATAATGGTAAAAAATATTACAGTCGGAGGGAATTTATCATGAAAACAGTTGACGAAAATTATTTGCCAGAAAATGAAAGCGTTCAAAAGCAGAAAAAGAATGGCGTTTTTTATGCTGGAGTATTTCTAATGGTAATCAGTATTTTCGGAGGCATTTTAATCGCATCACAAGATGGATTGCTGCTTTATGGTGTTATTTCTATGTTTATGGGAATATTGATTTCAGCATTGATCATAGCTATTTCATCTGTTGTGAACAGATTAGATGTGCTAATTGACTTGATGCGAACGAAATCCAATGATATACCGGATAAAGAGAAAAATGATTGATTGAACAGGCGCTCGGAAACGGGCGCTTTTGTTATATTTTGTTTTTGGAGGTATACACATGAAATTTAAGGTACAGCCCGAAAAGCCCGTTGTAATCGAGGTTGAAGTAGACGGGAAAACAAGCGAAATAAAATTTTATCCTACCGACCTTA
>CAZKJC010000220.1:0-4668 GCA_964552995.1 uncultured Ruminococcus sp. | reverse complement strand
CCTCCCCGTAGGTGTCAGCCCCAGTCCGAGCGCGTGAAAGCTCCGCTTTCGCATAATACTAGAACGGATAAACACTTCAATTACAACAAATACGATCTTACGTTAAATTATCATTACCGACAAAAATACCACGATTTAAAAATATTGTTCTTCCCGTCTGAATATAATAAAACGGACAACCGTAAGGGAGGGAACAAAATGAATTTTCTGTCGGAGCTTAACAGCAGGATAAGCGGTATAGTCTGGGGCGCTCCAATGCTTGCGCTTATGCTGTTTACGGGCGGATATTTCACACTGCGCAGCAAATTCTTTCAGATACGCCGGTTCGGGCACTGCATGAAAAACACCGTTTTTGCGGGACACAACAAGGCGAAAAAAGCGCACAGTGTCAGCAAAGTATCCGCCCGAAATAAAGCGGGTGAACCGGAGAACGCCTCGGTTTCACAGTTCCGCGCGATGTGCAGTGCGCTGGCGGCTACCCTCGGCACTGGAAACATCGCGGGGGTATCTACGGCGCTCGCCATGGGCGGAGCGGGAGCGGTATTCTGGATGTGGATATCGGCGGTGCTGGGAATGATGACGGGCTATGCGGAGAACGTTCTCGGTATCTTTTACAGAAAAAAGGACAAAACCGGCGTCTGGCGCGGCGGAGCAATGCGGTATATCCGTGAGGGTCTGTCGGAACGCACGCTCACCAAACCGCTCGCCAAGCCGCTTTCGATCATCTTCGCGGGGCTTTGCGTGCTTGCGGCGCTGGGTATGGGCGATATGGCGCAGATGAACGCGGCGGCGGAGGCCCTTAAGGTAAATTTCGGAGTTGCCCCGATCATTACGGGAATAGTGCTGGCGGGCTGTGCGACAGCGGTCATGGCGGGGGGAGTAAAGCGGATAGGCAGCATAACCGCTAAAATAGTGCCGCTGATGTCGGGATTTTACATAATCGGTTCTCTTTATATTCTAATCGCAAACGCGCCGCGCATTCCCGCCATGCTTTGCGGGATCTTTGAAAGCGCTCTCGGACTGAACGCGGTAGGCGGCGGTGTGGCGGGATTCGCGGTAAAAAAAGCGGTGTCCTACGGAATACGCCGCGGGGTATTCTCCAACGAAGCTGGGCTCGGTACGTCGGTATTGGCACATGCCGCCAGCGACGTCAAAGAACCCGTTGTGCAGGGAATGTGGAGCGTTTTCGAGGTGTTTTTTGACACCATCGTGATGTGTTCCCTGACTGCGTTCGTGCTGCTTGCAAGCCCGTGCAGAGCGCCATCGGCTTCCGAGGTGCTGAATGATCTCACCACTGAAACGCAGTATTTCGCGCTGACGGAGAGCGGCGGGCTTATTTCGGCGGGAGCTCCCATACCGGTGGTCGGAAGCGGTGATGAGCTGCGCTGTCATACGGCTTACGGCGGTGAGTTTACGCTTGCGCTCGGCGAGGGGGAGATCACGTTTTCAAATATTATGGCGATCCGCGGTATTCAGTCGCGGGACGCGGCGGGAAATCTCCTCTGGTTGGACGAGGATAAAACGCGCCCCCTTATAGAAACAGCGGAGATCGCTCCGCTTAACGGCGTAGGGCTCGCCACCTATGCGTTTTCGGGAAGCTTCGGCAGCGCGGCGGGCAAGCTGCTGGCTGTTGCGGTGCTGCTGTTCGCGTTTTCAACGGTTATCGGCTGGAGCCATTTCGGCGCGGAGGCGGCGGTTTTTCTGTTCGGAGAAAGGTCTGTGATACCGTTCAGAATAGCCTTTGTTATTATGGGAGTTGTGGGAGCCTGCGTAGAGCTTGGAGTGGTGTGGGATATTTCCGACACCGTAAACGGGCTTATGGCGATACCGAATCTTTTCGCGGTGCTGTGCCTTTCGGGAAAGGTTCTGGATATAACCGGAAATTATGAGGACAGGGTGTTCCGCGGGAAAAAAGTCAAGCCGCTGGTATCGGCAGAGCTCAGCAGTACTCCGGTTATGTTAAATGATAATTTAGCGTAACAGGGATATGACTGAACGCTCAGCAGCCCCCGCGCAAAGCGTTCAGCGATACCCCTGCTGTTATGCTCCTGTACCGACAAAAACGGACTGCCCGAATGCAGTCCGTTTGTCGCTATACCGTATTGTCCGCTGCGGGAGAGTTTTTTGTCATTTTCCCGAGAAACGGCGAGATAGCCAATCCCATTATAATGGGCAGATAAAAGGTGAGAAATCTCCATATAAACACGGAGATCCCCACGAACGAGTGTCCCCCGCCCGTAAAAATATCCTTAAAAAACAGCGAATAGCTGCCCTCAGCCGCGCCGACTGCCCCGGGAAGCGGCACTACCGCCGAAACCAGCATCACAAATGCCTGACAGGATAAAACGGTGAAATAATCCGTTTCCGAAAGCCCGAAGCCCAGATATATTATATAGGATACCGAAAAGTATGCCGTGAGCTGAACAAAGGTGTACAGTATCATCTTAAATATAAGCAACGGCTTGGTGCGGATAAAACAGAAGTTGCTGTGGTATTTTTCAATAACTTCGGATATCTCCCCGCATTTTGCGTCAATATTATCAGCCTTGATAAAATGTAGCTTTCCGAGCAGCCTTACTCCCCAGAGCGCCGCCTTTTTAACGGGCGTTTTAAAGAATGCCAGCATAAGCAGCAGAACGATGACCACCGCGTTTATTATAAATCCGAATATGACCATCATCATAAGCGGCGCGAACTGCCCCGTAAACGCCTTGAAGCGGATCAGCAGGACAGCTCCCGTGTAGACTATCAGCACAAACTGGTAGACGATAAATTTGCTTAACAGCGCCGTCATTCCGTCCGAAAGCGGCGTGCCGAACTGCGTGAGGTAAAAAGCCTGCATAGGCTGACCGCCGGACGCGGATGGCGTGATACAGTTGTAATACTGCCCCAGCATAGTCACAACAAGCGTTTTCCGGAATTTCTGGCGCGGGTGGAGCGCCTTGAGCGCCGCGTGAAGTCCCCACGCTTCCATAAGCCAGTAGACCAGCATAAGTCCCACCGCCAGCAGCAGAAATCCCACCTTCATTTTTGCTATTGAGGTGAGAATATTGTCCACCCCGTCCACAAACAGTATATATACCGCCATGAAAATAAAAGCGGCGGCGCATATCAAAAGATTTATTACGTTTTTCCTTTTCAACTTACGCCCCCTTGAAAGCTTGATCACCTGCGCCCTTATTTTTCAGCGGGCAGCTTTTTGGGAGAGGTCACGGCTCTCCTTTTTCTTTCGGGGATAGCGTTGTAGACCTGCGTGTAAAAATCTCTCCACAATCTCTCCACATTGTTCTTAGAGTAAAACTCGCTGCCCTTGCGCGACATAGCGCTCGCGGCGGCATAGTACTCCTTATCGCTTCTGAGCCGCCGTATCTCATCGGCAAAGCCCTCAACGTCGGCGGCTTTAAGGTAATAGTCCGCGAGAATGCCCTTGTATATCGGCAGATCTCTTAAAAGTATGGGGAGATTCACGCACATTCCCTCCAGAATGGTAACGGGAAACAGCTCGGAAAAGGACGCGAGCAGCATTACATCGGCGATATTGAATATCTCGTTCATATACTCTCTGTCGATTATTCCGGTGAAAATAACATTTTGAGGAGGGTTTTCAATTACCGATTTCATTTCCTTATAGCCGTCCGTGATCGATCCGAAGGAAAATCCGCCCGCCCACACGAAAGTAATATCGGGCAGCATTTCCGCCAGCCTGAGAAAATCGAAAATTCCCTTACGCACCTGTATCTGCCCCGCGCTCATCACCACAAAGGCGTCGGGAGATATATTATACTTTTTGCGGAACTCCGCGCGCTTTTCGGGGGATACCTTATAGAATCCCTTATCCGAAACGAAATTCGGTATATAGGTTATACGCTCGCGCGGGATATGGTATTTGTCGCTTAATACGTCCACAAAAAACGGATTTACCGTTACAAGAAAATCCATACCCTTGTAAAATGAGATCATATAGCGGTAAAAGGCTTTTTTAACGAGCCACGGCAGCTTCAGCGAGCCGTCGACCGATTCGGGCAGCATATGTACATACCCTACACTTGCGCCCTTTGAGGTGAGAAAAGGTCTGCTAAGGAAAAATTTGAAATCCACTGTGTGATAATGCGTGATCGGAGCGAGCCTGACGCGGTTCTCATAAACGGTGAAGCTATCCGCCATTTCCTTTATCAGTCCGACCTGCTCCATATACATAGAGCCTACGCCCTGCCCTTTTACGTTTGTCGCGCTTGAAAGCATATTTATTTCAATTGGCATTTTCTTATTCCTCATTTTTGCAAGTTCTGTGATTTATTTGTACGACCTATTTTATTATACGACTTTTCGCCTGCATTGTCAATATGTGTTTCAATATTGTAAGATTATTTTATTGATGTCGTCGGCTTTTATCGGTCGTTATATATTATACTCAATATCGGTTAAGATTTCGGTTAAGAAAAACGTAAAATTTTGGTAAAGATGTCAACGGAGCAGTAAGAGATTACAAAATGCGACGGAGACTACTGAATTTAAATGATAATTTAGCGGAGCAGTTTGCTTAGTGCTTTGTTAGATTTATTATGTAGCTCCGTTCTTATGTTATGTGAAAGCGGAGCTTTCACGCGCTCGAATCGGGGCTGACACCTTCGGGGGAGAGGGGGGCGAAATAAAATCCGAACAAAAGCG
>CAZKJC010000219.1:3673-4691 GCA_964552995.1 uncultured Ruminococcus sp. | reverse complement strand
CAGGGCAGAAACGCGTAATTCCCTATCATAATGCGCCCGACGTTGGATTCGTGGAACGCGTCCACGTCCTTCATGGGGGAGATATGCTCGATGATCTTCTTTTCGTCAAGCTGCTTCGGCAGCGGGAGCTGGACAAGTATCCCGTTTACCTTATCGTCGCCGTTAAGGGTATCTATAAGCTCCAGCAGCTCCTCCTCGGTGGTATCCTCGGGCAGGGCGTATTCGTAGGACTTTATCCCGCAGAACTCACAGGCTTTCTTCTTGTTGTTTACATAAACGCGGCTGGCGGGGTCGTCCCCCACTATCACCACCGCAAGCCCGATGTCCAGACCCTCCCGCGCGATCTCCTCCTTGACCCGCTCCTTTACCGCGGCGGAGACCGCCTTTCCGTCTATAATTTTAGCCGACATATTATTCCTCGCTTTCCTTTTCCTCCGCGGCAGCTTCCTCCGCGGCTTCATCGCCCGAGGTCTCCCCGTCGGTGACCGTCTGACCGTCCTCGTTGTCCTCTTGCTCCTCAAGCGTGATATTCTCCGCGTCCTCCGCCAGAATGCTGGGCGC
Source organism: uncultured Ruminococcus sp. (assembly GCA_964552995.1). GTDB lineage: Bacteria > Bacillota > Clostridia > Oscillospirales > Ruminococcaceae > CAG-115. The sequence continues at coordinate 4,130 of CAZKJC010000219.1, read as the reverse complement.
GGATCTTTCCTTTGCGGCGAGCTTTGCCTCTTTTTTAGCCTTAGCGGCTTCCTCGGCGGCTCTGTCCTTTTCCGCAAGCTCTCTGCAAGCGTCGGAGTTGACATAAAGCGGTATCTGCTTCTTTTCCGTTACTATCTTGAATACTATCAGCAGTATTATCGCCGCGACAAAGGATACTCCCGCGACTACCTGGGATATCTTCAGGCTGCCAAGCATAAGACTGTCGGTGCGCAGACTCTCTATGAACGCTCTGCCCAGACCGTACCAGCCGATATAAAGCAGCGCCACCTCTCCGTCAAAGCTGCGTAGCTTTTTGGAGTAGAAATGCAGAAGCACGAACCCGATAAGGCACCATACGCTCTCATAAAGGAAGCAGGGGTGAACCAGCGCTCCCGCCTCCACCTCCCCCGAGATGATGTCTCCCGTCATGCCGAAAAGCCAGTCGGGATCGGTGACC
>CAZKJC010000219.1:0-3663 GCA_964552995.1 uncultured Ruminococcus sp. | reverse complement strand
GCGCCGTATGCCTCCTGATTGACAAAGTTGCCCCAGCGCCCTATGGTCTGCCCGATAAGAAATCCGAGCGAAGCGAGATCGCACATGGCGAAAAAGTTTACCTTGCGTATCTTACAAGCCACAAATCCCACCGCGAAGCCGCCGATTATACCGCCGTATATGGCAAGCCCGCCGTCGCGTATTCCCGTAAAGGTGGTTACAAAGGTGTAGTTTATGGGGGAGTTCGGGTCGAGAGTGGTGAAAACGCAGTAGTATATCCTCGCGCAGAGAAATCCGCCGATAAGCGACGCGAATACCACGTCAAAGACCCTGTCCTTATTCAGCCCGAAATCCTTGGTGCGGCTCATAGCGTAGAAATACGCCAGCACCACTCCGACAGTGATAAGTACTCCGTACCAGTAAATGGGGATACCGAAAACGGTAAACCCTCTGTAATAGTTTATAGCTACGCCGCCGAAGAGATTTGGAAATTCAAGCTCGATCTCCTGAAACTCCGAGGCGCTGCTGATCAAAGAAGTCATTATTTTTTCCTTTCTTATTTTAAAAAATTTTTCGCACCGCGAAGGCTTGCAAAGCAAGCCTTCTCTGCCGCGGCGCGAATACTCCGCTGCGCTGCGCATTCGCACCTTGCTGCGAAAAATTTCCTGCGTGGGCTAAACCTTGCTCTATGCGAGCGTTGCTTTGCTGCGTGTTTTAAATGACGCTCGCTACCGTTTATAGCGACAAAAAGCCCACGCAGGGGAATTTCAAAAAGGTCGAGTTTGCCTTAATGGCAAACGATGACCGGTTCCCGCAATCGATAGTTTTGCGCAACGTTTGCGTGGCGGCTTACAGCATTTTGTGGCTGTTTGCGCAAAACTCCGGAGTGAGCGCAGCGAACGCAGTGAGAGTGCTTGCGGGAATTTTGAAATTCTTTTAAATCCTTTGCCTCTCGTCAACATAACTTAAAAGCATTATTCCGCGGGCTTTATTATTGATAGGCAGGCGTTCTCTTCGTCCAGCGACATGAGCTTTTTCAGCGTGTCCTCATAATTTATCTCCGCGAGAGTTTCGTACCACGAAAAGGGCGAAAGACCCGCGAGCGCCGCCGTGGTCAGAGTGCCCACCATTCCGTTGGGGCTGTTGCAGTTGATGATGCCGTTGCCGTACATAGCCTTTTTGACGCGGCTGAAAGCCTCGTTCGAGGGCGGGGCAGCCTTGAACGCGCGTATCTCCTTTTTGATCTCCGAAAAAACATAGTCGGGATCGTCGCTCTCGCCCATTATCATAGGCAGCAGATACCCTCTGCCCATGAAAACGCTGTCGCTGAACTCGTTGTTTATCCTGCCCTCGCTTCTCATACGGTTATAGAAGTCCGATGTGCCCTCAAACATTATCTCAAACAGAATATTGAAATAAAAATAATCCTTGAGAGCCTCCCGCTCGTTCTCCGCGTCGGGGCGCTTGAAGCCTATCGCGAACAGCGGCTTTGAAACGGGCATCGTTATCTCCGCGCGGGGCGTTACCACATTGAGCGGCTCGGGCGCGCGCACCGATTCGAACTCCACTCTGTCACGCTTTTTAAGACAGCGCTCGCACACCTCTACTACCTTGTCCGGTTCGAAATTTCCCGCAACGCACAAAAACATATTCGCGGGATTATAAAATGTGTCGTATACCTCATACAATATCTTGTCGGTTATCTGCGCTATGCTCTCCGCGCTGCCCGCGATATCGGTTTTTATGGGATTTTCACTGTATACTCCCTTGAGCAGCTCCATTATGGTGCGCCAGTAGGGGCTGTCCTGATACATGGTTATCTCCTGCTCGATTATGCCGCGCTCCTTTTCCACCGTTTCCGGCGTGAAATAGGGGCTTTGCACAAAGTCCAGCAGTATCTCCAGATTCTCCTCAAAATGGTCGGTGCAGGTGAAATAATACACCGTGTGGTCGTAGCCCGTGCCCGCGTTGCAGGAGGCTCCCGTTTTCGCGAAGAGCTCAAACGCGCCCTTTTCCTCGCTCTCAAACAGCTTATGCTCGAGATAGTGAGCGGTACCGTCGGGTATGGCGATCTCTTTTCCGTCCTTTATGAACCTGTTGTCCTCCGAGCCGAAGCGGACGGAAAACTGCGCGGTAATGGTCGAAAATCCCTCCATAGGGCACATCAGCACCGTTACCCCGCTGGGGTGGACGTATTTTACGCAATCCTCATCTATTATATTGCTGTGGATCTTCTCGGTCATTCTCCCGCCTCCTCTCCGCTCAGCGTAAATACGGTGTCAAGGCTGTACATCTGGCATACCGCCTTGACGCGCTCCGCGGTAACGGCGCGTATCTTCTCCACATATTCCTCCGGAGTGATATACTCTTCGTCATGGAGCTGCCCCATATACCATTTTGCTATACCGCCGACCGAGTCGTAAACGGTGGGTATCTCGTCGACGACCTCCAGCTTTGCGCGCTCCAGTTCCTCCTCGGTAACGCCGTTTTTGCAGATATCCTCTATCTCGGCGAGTATAGCCGCCTGAGTGCGCTCCGCGTTCTGCGGCTCTACCCCTGCGTAGGCGATAAGCTCTTTGCTCAAGCGGTAGGTAACGCTGCTGCAATAATAGCAAAGCGACTGCTTCTCGCGGATATTCGTAAAGAACCGCGAGGTGGTCATTCCGCCGAGTATCATGCCCAGCAGCACGTTCGCGAAGCGGTCGTCCGTTTCGGGCGCTTTGAAATACATTCTGGTAATTGCCTGCTGCATGGGGAATTTCTCCGTGACATAGCGCGGCTCGGATTTCAGCGCGGAGGGCTTTGTGCAGAGCGTGCAGATGTCGCGGCGTTCTATTCCCGCAAAGGCTTCGCTGAGTATTTTCTCGCTCTCGGCGAAATCGCTCCTGCCCGCGGCGTATATCTCGATGCGCCCGTGCTCCAGCATTCTGCGGTAGGCTTTGTAGGCGCTTTCGGGCGTGACCTGCTCCGCCTGCTCGTGCGTTCCCTGGATAAGCTCGCCCGCGGGCTCTCCCTCATAGGCGATCCTCGCGCCGTGATATCCCGCGAGACTGCGCTTGTCGTTTATCACGCTGTCTATCGAGTCGATAAGCTCCGCCCGCATAAGGCGGGTAAGCTCCGCGTCGAAAGCGCCGTTCTTTGCGTTCGGGCGGAGTATGCATTCGGCAAGCAGCCTGCACCCCTCGCGTTCGAGCTTCTCGCCCTCCAGCGCGAAGCGGTCGTCGGGTATCCACAGGCTGACGGAGGAAACGCGCCGCCTGCCGTTAAGGTCGATCCTGTTTTCCAGCCACGCGCCGTAAAGCTCCATACAGTAGGCGTAAAGGCTCTGCCTGCTCGGATATTTCTCGCAGCAGTCCGTCAGGAGATAGGGGACTATCGCGTAGTCGGAGCGGCTCAGCTCGTCAAAATCGGTTATAAACGCGACGTTGATGTAATTGGTCTTGAACCGCTTGTCAACAATGCGGTTGAACCAGATACCGTCGCCGATCTGTTTTCTCTCGAAAATTTCAATCAGTCCTTTGTTTTTCAGATGTAAGAGATAGAGTATTATGTTATACGTCTAACAGTCTGTATATAAAGTGTTGCTCTAAGCTATTATGCTTTTAAGTTATGTTGACGAGGAGCTGTTTATAAATGTTGACGAGGAGTAAATGATTTAAAAGAATTTTTCGCACCGGCGAACTC
>CAZKJC010000218.1:0-4698 GCA_964552995.1 uncultured Ruminococcus sp. | reverse complement strand
ATAAAGTGTTGATCTAGGCAAATTTATTTAAATTTGAAATTTTCCGCGACCCGCCCGCCGTGTCTCACTCCGCTGCGCGGAACGAAACGCGTCAGGCTCTCGCGAAAAATTTCCTGCCTCAACAATGCGTGGCGATAACTTTATATACGGGCTGATACAAAAGGAGATTTTTCTATGAACTGCAAACCGATAAACATTAAGGATTTCACCCCCGCGGAGGGCTTTGTACTGAGCCTCCAGCGGCTCATCAAAAACGAGGTGATCCCATACCAGTACGAGGTGCTCCGCGACAATGCGGAGGGCGCCGAAAAGAGCCATGTGGTGAAAAATTTTGAAAACGCCGCAAAGGCGCTTCGCGGCGAGGACGCGGGCGACGGATTTTACGGAATGGTTTTTCAGGACAGCGACGCGGCAAAGTGGCTGGAGGCTGTCGCCTACTCCCTCGCGCTGTTTCCCGACAAGGAGCTTGAAAAACGTGCCGATGAGCTGATAGAGCTTATCGCGGGCGCGCAGGACGAGGACGGATATCTGAACACCTATTTTACCATAAAGGATAAAGACAAACGGTGGACGAATCTGTTAGAGGGTCACGAGCTGTACTGCGCGGGGCACTTTATGGAGGCTGCCGCCGCCTATTACGAGGCTACCGGAAAGGATACCCTGCTTAATGTAATGCGGCGGAACGCGGAGCATATCTACAACAGATTTATAACGGAAAAGCACGAGGGCTACCCCGGGCACCCCGAGGTGGAGCTCGCGCTGCTGAAAATGTACCGCGCAACGGGCGAAAAGCAATATCTTGAGCTGGCGGAGCACTTTGTCGATTCCCGCGGAGTCGGCGGGAACTTCTACAAGCGCGAAGCGGAGCAGCGCGACTGGACGGTCTGGGGCAATAACGCCGACGACAGATATTACCAGCAGTGCTATGCTCCCGTAAGAGAGCAGCGCGACGCGGTGGGACACTCCGTGCGGGCGGTCTATCTCTACACCGGAATGGCAGGGATCGCCGCACAGACGGGTGACAAGGAGCTTTTCGCCGCCTGCCGCGCTCTTTGGGAGAGTATCACCAAAAAGCGCATGTACATCACGGGCGGTATCGGCTCGACCTGTATCGGGGAAGCGTTCACGGCCGACTACGATCTGCCCAACGACACCGCCTACGCGGAGACCTGCGCGAGCTGCGGGCTGATGTTCTTCGCGCGCGCAATGCTGGAAAACGATCTTAACGGCGAATACGCCGACGTTATGGAACGCGCGTTCTACAACACCGTGCTCGCGGGAATGTCCCTTGACGGAAAACGCTTTTTCTATGTGAATCCTCTTGAAGTCATCCCCGGGATATCCGGCGCGACCGCTACCCACTGGCACGCTAAGCCGCAGCGCCCCGAATGGTTCACCTGCGCGTGCTGCCCGCCAAATGTGGCGAGGACGGTCTCCTCGCTCGGGACGTATGCCTACGGAACGTCGGGAGAGCTGTGCTGCTGCCATCTTTTCGCGGCGGGCGACGTGGATTTCGGAAACGGGGTAAAGCTGCGCTGCTCCACGGAATTCCCCTACGGCTTTACCGTGAAGTATGAGGTACTTTCGGGCAGCGGGCGGCTTGCGGTCCGCGTTCCCGCATGGAGCGAGAGCTTTTCGGCGAGCGTGAACGCAGTGGCAGTGCAATGCTCACCCGAAAAGGGCTACGCCTTTTTTGACGTGAAAAGCGGCGACGTTCTGGAGATCATATTAGACGATACTCCTAAGTTGGTCTACTGCTCCTCCAAGGTATCCGAGAACACGGGCTGCGCGGCGGTGACACGCGGAGCGCTGGTTTACTGCTTTGAGGGAGTCGACAACCGCGGCGACGTTCTGTCGCTCTCGCTGGACGAAAACAGCAAAATAGAGCTCGGCGATCTTATCAAAGAGATCGGCGCTCATTCCCTTAAAATAAGCGGCTTCAGAACCGCTCCCTCGGACGAGCTTTACGCCACGCGCCATCCCGAAGCCGCCCCCGAAACGCTTACCGCGATCCCCTATTATGCATGGGGAAACCGCGGAGAAAACCAAATGAGAGTGTGGTTAAACTACCGCTAGAATATATCTTGAATTAAAATGTTGACAGCGGCAAAAAGATATGTTAAAATAAGGGCAGCACTGCGATACTATTACGCGGTGCCGCCCTTATTCGCTTTACTCCGGAGGTTACGATGACTAAAACAAAGGCATTCGTTTCAATTTTTGTGATATTTGCAGCCGAACTGATCTTGGGGATAATTGACTACCCTATAATAAATTCCGCCCACGAGTTTGTGTTGATATTATTGTTTTTTACACTAAGAACAGAATTTCTGGCTGTCGGTGCAGGAATACTACTCAAAAAATTTGTCGGCAAATCCGGATGGACAATACTGTTCTGCGGGATAGGAACGATTGCCGCGCTTGCGGTAACACTGCTTTGCTTTTCCAACGGCGGTACGATGTTCCTTTTGGAATTTTTCTTCTTGATGATAACCGCACCTATAGCAGCTCTGTACTATCTGTTTACATATATCTTTCTCACCAAACCCGATAGAAAGGCTTTATTTATCGGTGTGACGGCGTTTGTCACAATCGTACTGACGATTATTTCTATTTCTTTTTCATTTTTGATAGCCCAGCTATAACATGGAACGAATATAACAATGGCGGCATTATGTAATGCCGCCGCAGACTGTATAAAAACCACTACACGGAAAAGATCGGTTCTGAATTGTCAATTATCCATTATACATTATCAATTTCAAATGTTTCTCCCGTAGTTGGGCTTTTTCTACAAGCTGAAGCCCCGAGAGGACTCTCGGGGCTGTATCTATTATTGAAATTATTATGCAGTAATGTGTTTGTCAACTTAAAATATACTGTAATAGTCGAATCTATTAAGTGAAATTTCTTTGATATCAATAATGTGGCTAAGACACTATTGCTAAATGTATCTACTTCTTTAAGACAGCTAAAGATGTGTTTGCTCTATTTATTCTCCCAGAAGCTTTTCCGCGCTTGCGAGCTTAACGCATACGCAGAATATCTCCATGGCGAGCTTCAGCTCATCAACGGTGGGATAGGTGGGAGCGATCCTTATATTGCTGTCATGCGGGTCTTTTCCGTAGGGATAGGTCGCGCCCGCTCCCGTCATGACCACGCCCGCCTCCTTGGCAAGCCCTACGATGCGCTTCGCGCAGCCATCAAGCGCGTTGAAGCTGACGAAATAACCGCCCCTGGGGCTGTTCCATTCGCCTATGCCAAGGGGAGCTATCTCCTTGTCGAGAGCGGACAGGACCGCGTCAAATTTGGGCTTGATTATCTCCGCGTGGCGCTTCATATGCTCCATTATACCGTTGAGGTCCTTGAAATACTGAACGTGGTGGAGCTGATTCAGCTTATCGTAGCCGATGGTCTGGAAAGTCAGTTGGCTCTTGATAAAATCAATGTTCGCCTTGCTCGCGGCAATGACCGCAACGCCGCTGCCGGGGAAGGAAATTTTTGAAGTAGACGCAAACTCTACCACCATATCCGGATTGCCCGACTTTTCGCATTCCTCGATTATATTAAGTATCTTATCCTGCTCGTCCGAGAGATGATGTACACAATAGGCGTTATCCCAGAGGATACGGAAATCCTTAGCCGCGGGCTTTAACGCCGCAAAACGCCTTACTACCTCGTCGGAATAGGAAATTCCGGTAGGGTTGGAGTACATGGGAACGCACCAGATACCCTTTATAGATCCATCGGAGCTTACAAGCCTTTCCACCTCGTCCATATCGGGGCCATCGGAGTTGTAGCCGACGGTGACCATCTCTATACCAAGCGACTCGCAGATAGCGAAATGCCTGTCATACCCGGGAGAGGGGCAAAGGAACTTTACTCTATCGTATTTGCACCAGGGCTTTTCGCTGCCCAGAACTCCGAGCTGCAAAGCTCGGATAACGAAATCATACATCAGCTGCAGGCTGGAGTTACCGCCGATAATGATCTGATCGGAGGAAACCTCGAGCATTTCCGAAAAAATCGCCTTAGCCTCGGGGATACCGTCCAGCAGCCCATAGTTGCGGCAGTCCGTGCCGTTTTCCGAAACATATTCGTTTCCGTAATGATCCATCATTTCCATAGACAGATCAAGCTGATCGGGAGAGGGCTTTCCGCGGGACATATCCAGCTTGAGACCCTTTGCCTTGTACTCGCCGAACTGCTGCTCCAGCCGCGCCTTTTCCGCGGCGAGCTGCTCCTTATTCATTTCTGTGTAACGCATCGCATTCTACCCTTTCTTTTTGTCGAGCTGCCAAAATCGGTTTTGAGGTGATTTTTGGCAAACGCTCTTTTATAAAAGGCGGATTTCTGTTTTTTCGCCGCCTTTGTACAATTCTTTTTTCTTTCCGATATATTATATCACATTGCTTTATTTTTTGCAAGTGCTTTTTGAGGTTCTTGCAAAAATATTTTCGCTTTTTATCCAAAATCACCAAATGGAGCAGTAATTGCTTTTTAAAACTGAAAAATCCCTCTAAAAAATGCGGGCGTTCGGGGGTTATAAATCATTTTGGAGTATCAGAGATATGATATAAATGATAATTTAGAGGAGCAGTTTGCTTAGTGCTTTGTTAGATTTATTATGTAGCTCCGTTCAGTTATTAAGCGAAAGCGGAGCTTTCACGCGCTCGGACTGGGGCTGACACCTACGGG
>CAZKJC010000217.1:0-4737 GCA_964552995.1 uncultured Ruminococcus sp. | reverse complement strand
TTGCTCCTCGTCAACAAAACTTAACCGCATTACAGCTCCTCGTCAACATAACCTGACCGCATGATAGCTTAGATCAACACTTTATATAAGGAATAACGGGAGAGCAGCGCTCTCCCGTTATATATGCGTGAAAATGTTTTGGCGGGTCAAAATCCCCAATCGCTCTGGGTGATAAAATTATCATACCTTGTGACGGTGCTTGCGGTCGCCGCGCCGAAAGCGTTGTTGGCGAAAAGCACGTCTGTTATTCCGTTGGACTTGATATAATCTATCGCGTTGTGAGTGAAGTAGCGGTAGTCCACAACGTGTATCTCGTCAAACGAGCCGAACAGCCAGGACGGAATTGCGTTGCCGTAGCTGTCCTTGAAGATGATCAGCTTGCGCCCCGTTCCCGCGTCGGAATTTATGCGGACTATTTTCGCGTCGCCGCCCATAAAGGTGCAGTACGCCATGCTGTTCCCGTCGGCGTATTTTATAAAGAAATCCGCTTCAAAGGGAGCCTCCGCGCCCACTATCGCGCCGTCCTCGTTCAGAATATAGTTGATGTAGGTGGTCGTGTAATTTACATGAGTCGGAACATAGTAGTAAAATTCCTCGGGGTTATTTTTAAGCACTATATCCTCGGAATAGGAGTACATCGTTCCCACATAATTATGAACTACCCGCTGCTCATATTCGGAGATGTCCGCGAAAGGAACTCCCGCCACAGCCGCAAATTCTTTAGCGGCGTAATACGCGCCCAGATGCGCCCAATGGTGGTCGGTGCGCAGGAATATCTCCTCGTTGGTATGCTCCGCAAGGGGAGTGTACACGTTCACCGCCTTAACGTCGTCGCGTAGATTATCTATCACCCCCTTGATGTTGGCAAGCTGGCTTCCGCACAGCGCCTGAACGGCGGGCGGGCTGTAAAACTCGCAGGAGGTCGGTATGACCATGCTGTATACGTTCACGTCCGCGCCCAGCGCTTCCTTGAAGCGGTTGATGACCCCCGCGTAGCTCTCGCTGACGGAAAGATTTCCGCCGTACAGCATAAGCGCGCGTGTTCCCACTACTGCTATTCCGTTGTTGGTGATGTTCACCGCGTCGTCGTTGTATATCTGCTGCTGAATGGGGTCTATCTCGTGGTTTCCGTCGGGTTGAGTTGTGGTGGTATCGGCGGTTTCAACGGGCGGCGTATCGTTTATAGCGGGTGCCGCGGGAGCGGTCCCCGAGGTGCTCGGAGTGCTTTGCACGGGCGGCTTGGGTGCTGTCGCAGGGGGAGCGGAGGGCGTATCGTCGGGCTTGCTCACATTCACATTATGCAGCCTTATTCCGTCCTGCCTGAAGCCCGAAAGCTCCCGCAGCGCCACCGACATCTCCGTAAGATTATCCCGATACGGCACGGTGTCGCTGAACCATTTGCTTATACCCTCGGTGAGATCCCCCTCAAAATAGTTCTCCGCGGTAAGCTCGGGGAATTTCTCCAGCTCTCTGCGCTCGCTCTCGCTGTACGTCGTGCGCGGAAAAATGAGCATGGAAAGCCCTATGGACTCAAACGCTACCAGTATCGCCGCGAGATATGCCGCGTTCATTGCGCGCTGCCGCTTTGTGGGCTTGGGCGCTTTATATTTTTTCTCGTTTTTAGGCTTCATATTAACTCCTGATTTCAAAAAAATTTTTTGCGAATGATTTCAAGAAATTTTCCGCGACCCGCCCAAGTACGCAACACTCCGCTTCGCTCCGTATTGCGCACTTAGGCTCTCGCGGAAAATTTCCTGCGTGGGCTTTACGTTGCTCTCTGCGAGCGTTGCTTTGCTGCACCCACATTATGTTGCTCTTGGCAAATGATTTAAATGTGAATTTTCCGCACCGTGAACTCAGTTGCTCCGCAACGGAGTTCACTAGCTCGCCGTAAAAGCTCCGCTACGCTACGCTTTCACGGCAGCTTGCGGAAAATTCCTGCGTGGGCTTTATGTTGCTCTTCGTGGGTGATTTTTGCCCTTATGCTAAAATCTCGTGTAAAGAAACGCGTTGGTGGTATTTCCTATCAGCAGCAGAGTGCTCACCGCCAGCAGGGCGAACGCGCACGCTACCTTTGCAAAGGTCAGGAATACCGCCGCGCCCGCTCCGTCGGGGGAGCGCCCCGCCTTGTCATACAGCCTCTGAATATACGGCGCGATCGGCAGGCAGCATATCACAGCCGCCAGCAGCAGCCAGACATTGCCGTAAAGCTCGTTCTGCACCACGATGTTCCACGCGCCCGCGCCGCCGCCGAACAGCACCTTGATAAATCCGCCAAGGCGCGAAAAATCGTCGAAATAAAATATCACCCAGCCGAAAATAATCAGAAACAGACTGTAAATATGCAGGAAAAAGCTCGGAATTTTGTCGCGCGCCTTAAGTATCGTGTATTTCTCCAGCAGCACTATCAAGCCGAAATACAAGCCCCATATCACGAAATTCCAGCTCGCGCCGTGCCACAATCCCGTAAGGAACCACACCACCAGTATGTTCAGCGGCTGATGCCTGCGGTTGCCGCCAAGCGGGATATACACATAATCGCGGAAAAAGCTGCCGAGCGAGATATGCCATCTGCGCCAGAATTCCGTTATGGTGCAGGAGATATAGGGGTGCTTGAAATTGTCGTTGAAATGGAATCCCAGACAGCGCCCCATTCCAATCGCCATATCCGAGTAGCCCGAGAAATCAAAATAAATCTGCAGGGTATAGCAGATAATCCCCAGCCACGCGCCGCCCGTGGTTAGGGCGGAGAGATCGCCGTCAAGGAATTTCGAGGATATCTCGGAAAGCTCGTTCGCGAGAATGACCTTTTTCCCGAGCCCTATCAGAAAGCGGAAAGAGCCCTCGGAGATGTCCTCAAAGGTGATCCTGCGGTCATTTATTTCCGCGGCAATGGTGGAGTAGCGCACGATAGGTCCCGCGATAAGCTGCGGAAACATCGAAATATACAGCAGCAGCGCCGCGAAGCTCCTTTGCGCCTTGACCTCTCCGCGGTATACGTCCACAAGGTACGAGAGCGCCTGGAATGTGTAAAAGCTGATACCTATCGGCAGAGCTATTTCGGGGCTTTTTACGGGAAGTCCCATAAAGCCGAGCGTTTCCATAATAAGATTGGCGTACTTGAATACCCCGATAAGCCCGATATTTATGATAACTCCCACAATAAGCGCGGCTTTTGATTTTTGCTTTCCTCTGTCTATGCAAAGCCCGACGATGTAGTTCAGAATAATACTTATCACCATAAGCGCGATGTAGACCGGCTCGCCCCACGCGTAAAAGATCAGCGAGAAAACTATCAGCACCGCGTTGGAGTAGGGCGCGGTATTTGACGGCGCGGAATAGCGCCCCTTTTCCATGCTTTTCACATAGGCGGAATCCGCGCAGCGAGCCAGAGCGTAGCACAGCATTACCGCCGGAATGAATATATACAGAAAAAACAGATCGGAAAATACCATAATAACTCCCAATTTATGTCAAAAATAAAATGCCCCGCCGGGAGGGAAAGCCCCTCGCTTACCACGGGACAAAACAATATTCAAAATGTCAACCAAGCTATTGACGTTTGATTTGATTTTTATACATCTTTCCCCAAAATATCCCTATACATAATTATATCACCGCTATTTTACATTGTCAATAGCTTTTCACTGTTTTTAGCGGATTTTTTGTTTATCACGGCTTTAACTATTCATATACCAATATTGTAATATATTTTGCCGAGCTTGTCAACAGTACAACAGTACAATCGTACACGCAAAATAATCTTACCCCAAAGCTAAAGCCCCCCGATCTATGGGAGGCTTTTTATCATAAAAAATTTTACAACATCGTTACCATACTGATGGCGTCGGATATGGTTTTCTCGTGAGCCTCCATGCCGTATTTGTCCACCTCTGCCTTGTTCTTTTCGCCGTGGGTAAGGCAGCCCGCGCCGCCTATGCAGCCGCCGACGCACGCCATACCCTCGATAAAGTTGGCGTCGGTGAGGTTTTTGGACTTCTTGATGAGCGCCACGCGGCACTCCTCGATACCGTTGCAGGAGGTAGCCTTGAGGTCAAAGTCGATGCCCTGCTCCTTGAGAGATTCCTGTACCGCGTCCGCCAGACCGCCGCAGCGCGCGAAGATTCTTCCGTAGTAGGAGGCGTTGTCCAGCAGCTCCTCGCCAAGCTCGGTGATGTTGACATCCTTGCTGTCGAACAGCGCCTGAAGCTCCTCAAAGGTGATAACGCTGTCGATATAGGGGCGCACCGATTCTTTCTGGAACTCCATCTTTTTGGCGGTGCAGGGTCCCATAAACACTATCTTGCTGCTTGGGTCGGTTTTCTTTATGTACTGCGCTATTGAAGCCATAGGGGAGAGGTTGTGCGAGATATTTTCCGCCATATCGGGGAAATTCTTGTGGATAAAGTCCACGAAGGCGGGACAGCAGCTGCTGGTGAGGAATCCCTTTTCCGACAGCTCCTTGCCCTCGGAATACGACACCATATCCGCGCCGAGAGCCGCCTCCACCACGCTGTGGAATCCAAGCTCCTTGATACCCTTTACCACCTGCCCCAGCTTCGCGTAGGAGAACTGGCTGGCGATGGTGGGAGCTACCACGGCGTAGACCCTGTATTTCGTGTTGTTTTCGCTCTTCTGGATAAGGTCGATAACGTTTAGTATAAAGCTCTTGTCGGTGATAGCGCCGAACGGGCACTGGTAAACGCACGCTCCGCAGGAAATGCACTTGTCGTTGTC
>CAZKJC010000216.1:0-4753 GCA_964552995.1 uncultured Ruminococcus sp. | reverse complement strand
TTCCCGCCACCATATCCGTAGAGCCTACGCCGGTGGAGAACGCTCCCAGAGCGCCGTAGGTGCAGGTGTGGCTGTCCGCGCCGATAACGCAGTCGCTGGGCACTACCAGACCCTTTTCGGGCAGCAGCGCGTGCTCTATTCCCACATTGCCCACGTCATAGAAGTTGTCGATATCGTATTTATCGGCAAAGCCGCGGCACTGCTGGCACTGGATAGCCGCCTTTATGTCCTTGTTGGGGGTAAAATGATCCATTACAAGAGATATCTTGCTTTTGTCAAAAACCTTGTCAAAGCCGTTTTTGTTGAACTCGTTGATAGCCACGGGGCTGGTGATATCGTTGCCGAGAACCATGTCCAGCTTCGCCTTTATGAGCTGTCCCTCGGTAACGCTCTCCAATCCCGCGTGCTTCGCGAGAATCTTCTGAGTCATTGTCATTCCCATTTCCGTTCCTCCGTTTTATTAAAATTATACATCTTATATTATATCACGAATTGCGGTTGGTGTAAAGGGCTTTTTGTAAATTTTTTCATAGTGCGAAAACAATTGGTAAAATAAGACATTTTTCCTTTTTACACTTTGTTGCTTTTCCACATTGACAAACAAGTGTGAAAATAATATAATAAAAATATGAAAAGCTTTTCAAACAACAATATCAATAAATTTAATAATACTTTAGGAGGTTTTTATGAAAAAAACACTTTTATCCTGTATAACAGTTCTTGCATTATGCTGTTCATCAGTTACAGCTTTTGCAGAATCGAGTAGTCCAGTTTTAATGTCTGAAAACATATCAGATGTAACAGATTCATATGTTCAAGAAATCCTATATGAATATCTGTCCGAATATCCCGGCCATTCTGTAGAGATTATTGATACTGTCAACACGCTTATTGTTACCGACAACTATAAAAGTTTGCATGAATGTGATTTTGAGGCTTCATATAAATTAATCAGGAATAACCTTGACTATTTGTTAAAGCGTACTTACGTTGAGACATATGGGTCTAACAACCGCGGTTTATTTTATTCCGACTATGCGGTTCCCACCATAAAGCAATCTACGCCATATAATTGCGGAATCGCCTCCACACTTGAAGCGCTTATAGGCAATGGTGCGTTAAAAAATGTAGCAACTAATAAAACTGCCGAAAAAATGACAGAATTAGCAGACATAGTCGGATATGACGAGGGAAATCCTTCAAAAAGAGGCATTCAAGCTTGGATGGCAGAAACTATTTTTGAGGAATACGGTTTTGGTTCATATGAATGCATCAACCTTACATCATACACTTGTGATTTTGTCGTTTCTGACATGTGCTACAGCCTTTTGAAAGGTTATTGTCCAATCGTTAGCTTTACTGACACCTCTGAATTGAATTATTATACTAAACCTTACAGACATTGGGTCGCTGTATCTCAAATAAATGATGTAACCAAAGAAATCACTTTAGTTGACCCATTTAATTCCGCATTAGTATCTGGCAGCAGTTCATCTTTCGGAGGCGTTCATACAGTGTCCGTCGATGAATTTATCGACGCTGTCGGAATCAATGATGATGGATGGATTGTTATGTATGGATAAAAAAACTATTGTTTTAACAGCACTTTTTTGCTTGACAGCAGTATTTACGGGCTGCGGTTACACCGATTTGATAGAAGCGGGGACAGCTATTGCAGACGAAAATTCCTCAGAAAAAGATCGTGCGCCCGTACAGATAAGCATATGCTGCGGTGAATATGATATACATTTATCTTATAACGTAATACCCAATGAAGCGGACACTTCAAATACAGAAATCTCCGACGCAATGATGTCTGTTACTGTCAATAATGATATAGTTTCCGAATGCCGTTTAATCAATCCTGCTTTAAGCGCCGCTCCGGGAAACTCTTATTTCCCCTCGGATTTGTCCATAAAACTTGATGTGATCGGTTTTTCTGACTGGAGCATTGCGATTGTAAGGATACCGATAAGGAAAGACACCGAAATAATGTATTATGCTTCTTTCTTTTATTGCTCCGACAGTATTATACAAACTGTTTATCCCAAAGATAAAGAAGGGAGATTTTTTCCTGTGTTATCAGATCAGACAATATTTGAAACTGATAGGGAAATCGACAGTTTTTCGTTTGCAGACAATGACGGTGAAAAATATTATTTGATCCGTTAAGATATTTCAGCACAAGCTCCTTGCACATCGCGGGATTAGCCTGCCCCTTGGAAGCCTTCATGCACTGCCCCACAAGGTAGCCCAGCGCGTTGGTCTTGCCGCCGCGGTAGTCGTCCACGGACTTCTGGTTAGCCGCAAGGACCTCGTTTACTATCTTCTCGATAGCGGAATTATCGGATATCTGCGCCAGACCCTTTTCCCCGATGATCTTGTTGACGTCGGTATTGCCCGCCATGATCTCCTCAAAAATTATCTTGCCCGAGGAATTGGATATCTTATTCTGCTCGATAAGCGTTATGATCTCGCACAGCAGACCCGCGGTGAGCGGCGTTTCGGAGATATCCTTTCCCGTTTCGTTCATGTACTTCGATACGTCCGCCAGTATCCAGTTGCCGATATTTTTGGGGGAGCAGCCGCCTGTTTTCAGACATTCATCAAACAGCCTGCACTTAGGCAGATTTTCCGCGATAAGCTGCGCGTCGGTCTGGGACAGCCCCAGTTCCTTTACATAGCGCTTTATTTTTGCGTTGGGGAGCTCGGGTATCTCCGCCTTGAGGGCTTCCACCTTTTCAAGCGGAACGTATATAGTGGACAGGTCGGGCTCGGGGAAATAGCGGTAATCCTGCGCGTCCTCCTTGGAGCGCAGCAGGAAATTCTGCCCTTTCTGGTCGTCCCAACGGCGGGTCTCCTGGAATATCTCCTCGCCGCGCTCCATAGCTTCTATCTGGCGGTTAGCCTCGTAGTCGATAGCCCTCATCGCGCCCGAGAAGGAGTTTACGTTCTTCATCTCGACGCGCTTTCCGAATTCCGCGCTGCCCTTAGGGCGAACCGAAACGTTCACATCGCAGCGTATCGAGCCCTGCTCCATCTTGCAGTCGGAAATATCCAGATACTGTAAAATTGATTTGAGGGTGTCAAGGTAAGCTTTAGCTTCCTCGCTGCTCCTCATATCCGGCTCGGAAACTATCTCGATAAGCGGAACGCCGCAGCGGTTAAAGTCCACCAGCGAGCCCTTGAAAGCCTCATCGTGGAGCATTTTGCCCGCGTCCTCCTCAATATGGATACGGGTTATGCCTATCCGCTTTTCCTCGCCGTTCAGCATTATGTCCACATAACCGTGCTCGCACAGCGGTATATCCGACTGGGATATCTGGTAAGCCTTGGGCAGGTCGGGGTAGAAATAATTCTTCCTGTCCTGCTTGCAGACGTTGTTTATAGAGCAGTTTGTCGCGTGCCCCATTTTCACCGCGTACTCCACCACCTTTTCATTAAGCGTGGGGAGCGTTCCCGGCATTCCCGTGCAGATAGGGCATATCTGCGTGTTTACCTCTAAGCCGAAAGCGTTCCGGCAGTTGCAATATATCTTCGTCCTGGTGTTCAGCTCCGCGTGAACCTCAAGACCGACGACGGTTTCGTATTCCATTATTGATCTCCTTTCAGATAATAATTTATATCATTATTTTTGCAGTACTCCTCGGCATAGGAGCCGCGCGGCACAATAACGGTTTTCAGCGCGTCACAGTGAGCGAAAGCGTTGTTTCCGATCTCCCTCACGGTTTCGGGCAGAATTATCTCTTCAAGCGCGGTGTAAGCGAACGCGCGTTTTCCTATCGCGGTAACTCCCCGCGGGATATTCACGCTTCGCAGAGCAAGGCACTCGTCAAACGCGTAATCACCTATTTCGGTAATGTTCTCAGGGAGCGTCACCGCGGTTATCGTCCGAAAGAACGCGCCGTTTTTGGTGATAACTCCGTCGTGAAAGGGCGAAAACGCTTCTTTTCCTATCGCCGTGACCGAGCTTTTGCCTATCTTGGCGGGAACGGCGATCTCCGTTTGCCCGCCCTTGTATCCGTTGATAATGATCGTGCCGTCCTCGCGCTTTTTGTAGCTCCAAAGCGTCTTTAACACAGCAACGGAATCGGGAGAAGCGTTAAGCTCGCGCTCCTGCTTTTTCTCGGCTTTCGCGCGCTCCGCGGCAAGGTCGGCGGTTCGGTTTTTGAAGTCCAGCAGCCACGCGGCGCACTCAGCGCTTTTGCGCTCCGCCGCGTATTTTATCAGCTCGTCGCGTGTTTTCGGCAGCTTCAGCCAACCCGCGCGTTCGGCGAAAGCCAGACAATCCGTCGCGTCGTTATCGATAGCCGCCCGCATTATCTCCGTTTTTTTGAGCTTCGGTTTATCAAAGCATTCAAGATAGATCTCAAGATTTTCCGCGCGGCACAGCTTGTCCGAGAGCGCACCGTATATACTATCGGTGCAATGGAGCTTTCCCCCGCCGAGCTCATCGGTCAGCCGCTTTAGGACAGGGACGAACTTCTCGGCGGAAAGCCGCTCAAGCAAGCCAGTCCAGATGGTAAGGTCCTTAGGCTTTCCCTTGTCCGTAAGCATTTTTCGGCGGTACTCCGAAAATTCCGCGCCGCGCTTTTTCAGCTCCGCCGCCATCGGCTCGTCACCAAAAAGTATCGCGTAGTACAAAAGCTCTCCCGCGTCAAAAGCGGCTTTTTTGCCGTTTTTGCATAAATAATCAACCGTTTCAACACGCTTTTCAAAGGGCAGCGGCAGGAGCTCCGTCCCGTCAGCCCGC
>CAZKJC010000215.1:0-4762 GCA_964552995.1 uncultured Ruminococcus sp. | reverse complement strand
GGGGTGAAACCGTAGGGGAGGGGGGAAATCCCCGCTTTTGTCGGATTTTGTTCTTCCCCCCTCCCCGTAGGTGTCAGCCCCAGTTCGAGCGCGTGAAAGCTCCGCTTTCTCATATAAAAAGAAACGAGCAATAGAAAAACTCAATTTTAACATAACCGAAGAGGGCAGTATAATAATCTATCCAAAATAGATATACGGGTATAATTATCTTTTTTTGAAAATTTTGTGAAATTTTTTGGAAAATTTTAGCAAAATTGCACGTTCGGATATTTTAAAGTATGTCAAAACACGAAATTAAACGGGTAATTGTCGGCAAAAAGCCTGCCAAAAGCGCCGTGACAAGGCAGAAAATCCCCGAAAAAATCTCTTGGAAGCCCATAACCGCCGCGTTTGCGGGAATTTCCGATAAAAGGCGGGAATGTTTACAGAAAGTGTTGTGAATAAAGTACTTGCAAAAATTCGAGGAATGATGTATAATATGTTTCGGCGTTGGTTTTTGCCGACCCGAAGTCAGCCGCAGGATATACATAATGATTGTTAGAACCCGAAAGGAACGATATCTATGAATAATAAAACAATGCCCTCACTCTTTATGCGCGGACTGGTAGTGTTTCCGTCGATGGTGCTGCATTTCGATGTCAGCCGCGAGCGCTCGGTAAACGCGCTGAAAAGCGCCGCGAAAGGCGAAGGGCTTATCTTCCTGGTGGCGCAGAAGGACGCGGGGAATATGGAGCCCTCCATCAACGACGTTTTCGAGGTGGGAGTAGTGGCGGAGATACGTCAGCTTCTCACCACGCCGGACGGCTCTACGAGAGTGCTCGTAGAGGGGCTTTACCGCGCGCGGCGCGAAAGGGTAGCCGCTTCGGCGAAATATTTTGAGCTGGAGGTAAAGGAGCTTCCCGCGCGCGGCGCGCCACCGTCGGATTCTACCCGCGACGCGGCGAAACGTGCGCTTAAGGAGACTTTCCGCGACTACGCGTCCATGACCCCGAAAATGCCCAGGGAGCTTTTCGAGAGCATAATAAGCGAGGAGGACTGCTCCAATCTCTTCGATAAGATAGTTTTCAATGTTGTCCTTAAGGTCGAGGAGAAGCAGAAGCTGCTTGAGACCAACGGAACTCTCTCCAGAATAAAGCTGCTGATATCCATGCTGCGCAGCGAGATGGAGATAATGGAAACCGAAATGGAGATACAGGAGCAGGTAAAGGAGCAGATCGATAAGAATCAGCGCGAGTATTACCTGCGCGAGCAGCTCAAGGTCATTTCAAGCCAGCTCGGCGAGGGAAGAAGCTCCTTTGAGGAATCCTTTGACTACATAGACAGGATCATGGAGCTGGCGCTCCCCGAGGAGACCGAGGAGAAGCTGATAAACGAGGCGGAAAAGCTGGAAAGAATGTCCCAGTCCTCGCAGGAGGCAGCGGTGCTCAGGACCTACCTTGACACCGTGCTTGCGCTTCCCTGGAACGTAAGGACAAAGGATAAGCTGAATATCGCTAACGTGCAGAAGCAGCTCGACAAGGATCATTACGGAATGAAAAAGGTCAAGGAGCGCATTACCGAAACTATCGCGGTAAGAGCTCTCGCGCCGGATATAAAGGGACAGATAATCTGCCTGTACGGACCGCCCGGGGTGGGTAAGACCTCGATAGGGCG
Organism: uncultured Ruminococcus sp.; assembly: GCA_964552995.1. Classification (GTDB taxonomy): domain Bacteria; phylum Bacillota; class Clostridia; order Oscillospirales; family Ruminococcaceae; genus CAG-115. Next base: position 3,109 of record CAZKJC010000215.1, on the reverse strand, counting down.
CTCCGTGGCGGAGGCTCTTGGGCGGAAATACGTCCGCATATCGCTGGGCGGCGTGCGCGACGAGGCGGAGATACGCGGTCACAGAAAGACCTACGTCGGCGCTATGCCGGGCAGAATAATCACCGCGCTCAAGCAAGCAAAGAGCATGAACCCCGTTATGCTGCTGGACGAGATAGACAAGATGGGCAGCGATTATAAGGGCGATCCCTCGTCGGCAATGCTGGAGGTGCTCGACAGCGAGCAGAACACCGCCTTTGTGGATCATTATATAGAGGTCCCCGTTGATCTGAGCGAGGTGCTGTTCATAACCACCGCGAACGATCTCAGCACTATCCCCGCGCCGCTTCGCGACCGTATGGAGATAATAGAGCTGAGCAGCTATACCCGCGAGGAGAAATTCAACATCGCCAAAAGGCACTTGCTGCCAAAGCAGCTCAAAAAGCACGGCGAAAAGCCGTCAACCGTAAAGGTGAACGACAAGGCGCTGTATTCGGTGATAGATTATTACACCCGCGAGGCGGGCGTGAGAAAGCTGGAGAGAAATATTGCCGATATCTGCCGCAAATCCGCCAAGCTGTTGGTTTCGGGGGAAACAAAGGTGTCGGTGACTGATAAGAACATCGAGGAGTTTCTCGGGATAAGGAAATATCACCCCGATGAGCTTGCGGCGCGCGACGAGGTGGGTCTGGTGAACGGGCTCGCATGGACCAGCGTGGGCGGCACAATGCTGCCGCTGGAGGTGCTTGTGCTCGAGGGCACGGGCAAGACGGAGTTCACCGGTTCGCTGGGCGACGTTATGAAGGAGTCCGCGAAGATCGCGGTGAGCCTTACGAGAGCCTTGGCGGACAAATACGGCATAGACCCCGATTTTTACAAGAACAAGGATATCCATATCCACGCGCCCGAGGGAGCTGTTCCCAAGGACGGTCCTTCGGCGGGAGTCACGCTCACCACGGCGCTTATCTCGGCGCGTTCGGGAACGCCCGTGCGCCGCGACGTTGCTATGACGGGCGAGATAACGCTGCGCGGCAAGGTGCTGGCGATAGGCGGGCTCAAGGAGAAATCCATGGCGGCGTACCGCGCGGGTGCAAAGACCGTGTGCATACCCAAGGACAACGTTCCCGATCTGGAAGAGATCGACGAGGTGGTAAAGGCGGGCATAAGGTTCGTTCCCGCGGAGGATATCTCCACCGTGCTGGAAACGGCGCTCGTGCTGCCCAACTGCACTGCCGACCCCGCAGGATCAAAGCAGGCGGATAAGCAGCGCAAGCGCGTGAGAAAAACGGAGGAAAAAGTCCCCGTTTTAAGCTCAAATTAAGCGAGCCAAAAGTAGCATTCGCAAAGAGCAACCAAAGCCCACGCGGCAAAGCAACGTTCATAAAGAGCGACATAAAGTCCACGCGGCAAAGCAACGTTCATAAAGAGCGACATAAAGCCCACGCAGGAAATTTTTCGCGAGAGCCTGATGCGCTTCGCTCCGCGCAGCGGAGTGAAGCGTGTCGGGCGGGTCGCGGAAAATTTCAAATTATAATAAGGAAAATCATGAATTTTAATAAAGCGGAGTTTTTTACATCATACGGCAGCTTCAGGCAGATACCGCCCTCGGACAGAACGGAGATAGCCTTTTCGGGGCGCTCCAACGTGGGGAAATCCTCGCTGATAAACAAGCTGCTGAACAGAAAGGCGCTGGCGAGAGTGAGCGCTGTGCCGGGCAAGACCGCCACGATCAACTTTTACGCGGTGGACGGGATATATTTCGCCGATCTGCCGGGGTACGGCTACGCCAAGGTGTCAAAGTCGGAAAAGGACAGGTGGGGAGCGCTCATAGAGGGCTATCTCCATGATGACAGGGAACTGGGGCTGGTGTTTCAGCTTATAGATTTCCGACACCCGCCTACCGCGGACGACGTGATGATGGTGAATTTTCTTATTGACAGCGGACTGCCCTTTGTGGTGGTGCTCACCAAGGCGGATAAGCTGTCGAAGAAGCAGCGCGCCGAGCGGCGGCAGGCTCTGTTGACGGAGCTTCCCTGCGGCGAGGATATAACGATAGTTGAGTTCTCCGCCGAAACGGGGGAGGGCGCGGAGGAGCTGCGCGGGATAATCACCGAAATTTCCGAAAGCGCTTGACAGCCGCGGCATAAAAAAAATAACCGCCACCGGGCGGCAAAAATGCGGAAGCATTCACACATCTCGTTAGGTCTTTGAAGAGGTGCGGTGAGTGCTTTTTCGCTTTGAAGGGAGGAATGAGGGTGCTTGGAAAATTCTTTACATTAAAGGGCTTTACAAAAAGGGATTTTTTCCTGTGGGGAGGCTCGGCGGCGCTGATCCTGGCGGCATTTTTCGTGTTTGACAGGGAAAATTTCCTCTCGCCGGTATCTTCGATGATAGGAGTGACCTCGCTGATATTCATAGCCAAGGGGAATCCGCTCGGGCAGGCGCTGACGATAGTTTTCAGCGTGTTATACGGAATAATATCTTTCTCGTTCAGCTATTACGGGGAGATGATCACCTACCTCGGAATGACCGCCCCCATGGCGGGCGCGGCAATGGTAAGCTGGCTGAGAAATCCCTACAAGGACAGCGCCGAGGTCGCCGTGAACAGCCTTAAGCTCCGCGAGCTGTGGATAATGCTGCCTCTTGCCGCCGCCGTGACGGGAGCATTCTATTTCCTTTTGGGGGCGCTGGGAACGGCAAATCTGCTGCCAAGTACGATCTCTGTCACCACCAGTTTTCTCGCGGTATATCTTTTGTTTCGCCGCAGCCCGTTCTACGCGCTTGCTTACGCCGCCAACGATATTGTGCTGATAGTGCTTTGGGCGATGGCCGCCCGCGAAAATATCTCGTATTTTTCGGTGCTTATCTGCTTCGCGGTATTTCTGGTAAACGATATATACGGCTTTGTAAGCTGGATAAAAATGCAAAGACGGCAAAGGAGCTGATACTATCTTAGAGCGTCGATCCGGGCAAATTTATTTAAATTTGAAATTTTCCGCGACCCGCCCGACGCGGTTTACTCCGCTGTGCGGAGCGAACCGCGTCGGGCTCTCGCGAAAAATTTCCTGCCTCTGCATTGTGTGGCGATAACTTTTTATTCAAGTTTTGTATA
>CAZKJC010000214.1:0-4782 GCA_964552995.1 uncultured Ruminococcus sp. | reverse complement strand
CGGAGCATTTGCGCCGCGGTAGGCGAACGAAGTTCGCCGGTGCGAAAAATTTTTTAAAATCAGCGGGCAAGAGCAACATAAAGTGACCGCAGCAAAGCAACGCCCGCAAAGAACAACACATAGCCCACGCAGGATTTTTTTCGCAACAAGGTGCGAATGCGGAGCGCAGCGGAGCATTTGCGCCGCGGTAGGCGAACGAAGTTCGCCGGTGCGAAAAATTTTTTAAAATCAGCGGGCAAGAGCAACATAAAGTGACCGCAGCAAAGCAACGCCCGCAAAGAACAACACATAGCCCACGCAGGATTTTTTTCGCAACAAGGTGCGAATGCGGAGCGCAGCGGAGCATTTGCGCCGCGGTAGGCGAACGAAGTTCGCCGGTGCGAAAAATTTTTTAAATAATTTGCTTCTCGTCAGCATTGTTTAAAAGCATCACAGCGGAGCGTTACGCGGGCGGGTCGCGAAAAATTTCTTTAAAATAGGAGGTCAAAAATGATTTTAAAACTTATAGCGCCCTGTAAGGATTATATCTGGGGCGGAAACAGACTTCGCGAGGAGTACGGAAAGAAGCTGGATTCGGACAAGATCGCGGAATCCTGGGAGCTGTCCTGCCACAAGGACGGTCAGAGCGTTATCAGCGGCGGGGAATTTGACGGAAAGACCCTGTCGGAATTTATCGAGGCAAAGGGAAAGGGCGTGCTCGGCACTAATTGCGAGCGCTTCGAGTATTTCCCGATACTGATAAAGCTGATAGACGCAAAGGACAACCTCTCGGTGCAGGTACACCCGTCGAATGATTACGCAATGCGCGTCGAGGGCGAGTACGGCAAGACCGAGATGTGGTATATCGTGGACTGCGACGAGGGCGCGGAGCTTCTTTACGGCTTCAAGCATGATATAACAAAGGAGGAGTTCGCGCGCAGGATAGCGGACAACACTTTGCTTGAGGTAACAAATAATGTTCCCGTACATAAGGGAGATGTGTTCTTTATTGAGGCGGGAACGCTGCACGCTATCGGAAAGGGTATCCTTATAGCGGAGATACAGCAGAACAGCAACACCACTTACAGGATCTACGATTACGGACGCGTAGGCGCGGACGGAAAGCCCCGTCAGCTCCATGTTGACAAGGCGGTGGACGTTACGGTGCTTGCTCCGCCGAAATATCCCACCAAGGCGGTAGGGAATCCCCTGAAAATAGACGGCGGCGTTATGACGCTGCTGCGCTCCTGCGAGTATTTTACTGTGCACAGGCTGGAGCTTGACGGAACGGCTCATCTTGAGGCGGACAGCAGCTCTTTTGATTCGCTGCTGGTGCTGGACGGCGAGGTGGAGATTTCCTCGGCGGGCGAGACGGTGAAGGCGAAAAAGGGCGACAGCGTTTTCGTGACCGCGGGAACGGGAAAATATACCGTAAGCGGAAAGGGCGAGATAATTATTACCGACATTGACGACATGGACAGCATAGGCAACTGACTGGGGGTAGAAATGTACTACATCGGTATCGACATCGGCGGAACGAACATCGCCTGCGGTATAGTTGACGAGGATTGCAGGATAATCGCTTCCGCTAAGGTAAAGACAAACGCGCCGAGACCTTACGAGGAGATTCTGGGCGCGATAAAGGAGTCCGTCCGCGAGGCGTGCAGACAGGCGGGAATACAGCCCTCCGACGCGGAATGTATCGGGATAGGCTGCCCGGGAACCTGTAACAGGGACAGCGGCACGGTGGAATATGCCAACAACCTCGGCTTTGTGAACGCGCCCGTAGGGCGGGATATCGAAGCGGAGTTCGGGCTTAAGACTTATCTCGATAACGACGCGAACGCGGCGGCTTTCGGCGAGTTTGTCGCGGGAGCGGCAAAGGGCAGCAGGAACGCGGTGGTGATAACTCTCGGAACGGGCGTAGGCTCGGGGATAATCATTGACGGCAGGATATACAGCGGCTCGAATTTCGCGGGCGGAGAGATAGGTCACACGGTCATCGTGGCGGACGGACTTCCCTGCACCTGCGGAAGAAAGGGCTGTTTTGAGGCATATTCCTCGGCGACGGGGCTTATACATATGACCTCGGAGGCGGCGGCGCTCGATCCCAAATCGCTCACCGCAAGGCTTATAGAGGAGGACGGAAGAGTCAGCGCGCGGACTGCCTACAAGGCTATGAAGCAGGGCGACGAGACGGGAAAAGCCGTGACCGAGCGGTATGTTAAGTATCTTGCCTGCGGTATCGCGAATACGATCAACATATTCCAACCCGATATCCTGTGTATCGGCGGAGGGGTCTGCAATGAGGGCGACACGCTGCTGCTGCCTTTAAAGGCGCAGGTCGCGGAGCAGATATATTCCAAGAACAGCGCAAAAAATACCGAGATTGTCATATGCAGTCTTGGCAATGAGGCGGGAATAATCGGCGCGGCTATGCTGCATAGGTCATAAAAAACATGCAGCAAAGCAGCGCTCGCAAAGAGCAACAAAAGGCTCACGCAGCGAGGCAACGCCCGCAAGCAGCAACATGAAGCCCACGCAGGAAATTTTTCGCAACAAGCTCCCAAAGCGGAGTAAAGTTTTGCGCAATGTTCGCGTGACTGCTTATGGCATTTTGTGATATTTTGCGCAAAACTTCACGGAGCTTTGGGAGTGCGGTAGGCGAACGAAGTTCGCCGGTGCGAAAAATTTTTTTAAATCATTTGGCAAGAGCAACATAAAGTGACCGCAGCAAAGCAACGCTCGCAAAGAGCAACAAAAAGCTCACGCAGCAAAGCAACACCCGCAAACAGCAATGTAAAGCCCACGCAGGAAAATTTTTCGCAAGACGCTGTGAAAGCGCAGCGAAACGAAGTGGAGCGGAGCTTTTACAGCGGGCTAGCGAAGGCTTGCAAAGCAAGCCTTCGCGGTGCGAAAAATTTTTTTAAATAAGAGAGGATAGGAAAATGAGAAGTGATTTGATCAGAGCGGGAGTTGAGAAAACTCCCCACAGAGCGGTATTGAAGTCGCTGGGAGTTATCGACAGTGAAATGGACAAGCCGTTTATAGCGGTGGTGTGCGCGGCGAGCGACTATGTCCCGGGTCACCAGCATTTGCACGAGATATCGCGGTATGTAAAGGACGGCATACGCAACGCGGGGGGAGTTCCCTTTGAGTTTTTCACTATCGGAGTATGCGACGGACTTGCCATGAACCACAAGGGAATGAGGTATTCCCTGGCTTCGAGGGAGCTTATCGCGGACAGTATCGAGGTAATGCTGACGGCGCACCCGTTGGACGGCGTGGTGTTTATCCCCAACTGTGATAAGATAGTCCCGGGTATGGTAATGGCGGCGGCAAGAATGAACCTGCCCGCTATATTTGTGAGCGGATGTCCTATGAACCCCGGCTGCGTTCAGGGCAAGCGCGTGGGATATTCCGAGATATACGAGGCGATAGGACAGTACACCAACGGCGAGATAGGCGACGAGGTCATTAAGGATTATGAGAACAACGCCTGCCCCACCTGCGGAAGCTGCTCGGGAATGTACACCGCGAACTCCATGAACTGTTTGACGGAGGCTATCGGTCTGGCGCTGCCCACGGCGGGCACGGAGCCCGCTGTAAACTCCGCGCGCCGCAGACTGGCAAAGGAAACGGGCGAGAGGATAGTGGAGCTTGTAAAGCAGGACATCAAGCCCAGCGATATCCTCACCAAGCGGAATATGGAGAACGCGCTGGCCACGGATATGGCGATAGGCGCGTCATCGAATACCGTTCTGCATTTGCTGGCGATAGCTCACGAGGCTAAGGCGGACATCACGCTGGACGATATCGACGCTATGAGCAGGAAAACTCCGCAGCTCGCCAAGCTGAATCCCGCAAGCAGCGTGTTCATAACCGATCTTAACGCTGTGGGAGGTATACAGACGGTTATCCGCGAGCTTTCAAAGGGCGGACATATCAACACCGACGTTATGACGGTCACGGGAACCCAGGCGGAGCGTATCGCGGCGGCGCGCGACGCGGACGGGGAGATCATTCACAAACTGGACGCGCCGATACGCAAGGACGGCGGTATCGCGATACTGAGCGGAAATCTTGCACTTAACGGCTCGGTGGTAAAGCAAGGCGCGGTAAAGCCCGAGATGATGGACTTCACGGGTACCGCGAGGGTATTCGACGGCGAGCAGGACGCGTGCGACGCTATTCTCGGCGGAAAGATCAAGGCGGGCGACGTTGTTGTTATCCGTTATGAGGGACCCAAGGGCGGCCCGGGAATGCCCGAAATGCTTGCTCCCACCGCGGCGATAGTGGGCAAGGGTCTGGACGGCAGTGTGGCGCTGATCACGGACGGGCGCTTCAGCGGAGCTTCCCGCGGCGCGGCGATCGGGCACGTTTCGCCCGAGGCGGCGGAGGGCGGTCTTATCGCCTTTGTGGACGACGGCGATAAGATACACATTGATATCCCCAACCGCTCCGTAACGCTCCTTGTTGACGAAAGCGAGATCGAGGAGCGCCGCAAGAGGGGCGTGAAAGCTCCCAGAGATTTCGGAGGATATCTCAGCAGATATGCGAAGATGGTAACATCGGCAAACACCGGCGCGGTGTTCGGAGAATAAATTTAAAACGCGGGATCAAACGTCCCGCGTTTTTGTGGTTTAAATGATAATTTAGCGGAGCAGTTTGTTTTGTTAGATTTGCAATATGGAACTCCTTTTAATTTGTTAAAGTTGAATTTTTTATGTTTATCCGCTCTATTATTTTGAGAAAGCGGAGCTTTCACGCGCTCGAACTGGGGCTGACACCTACGGGGAGGGG
>CAZKJC010000213.1:0-4782 GCA_964552995.1 uncultured Ruminococcus sp. | reverse complement strand
TCCGAGATCTTCACCGCCTCGTCGGGGTTCTCAAGGACATAAACCTCGAGCTGATGCTTGAGCCAGTCGGTCATGGCTTCCTTTATAAAAACGTTCGTGACCGCCTTTTTGGTCTGGTTGGCATAGCTCGCCTGGGTGGAAAAATTCGAGGAGATAAACACAAGGCAATCCGCGATATCGTCCCACTTGATGGACTTTTCGCCCTTGTTGTACTTGTTGTTTGTTTTAAGATAGGAATCTATCTGTGACAAAAACGCCTTTTTCATTGCGTCCTCGGGACTTCCGCCGTGCTCCAGCCAGCTTGAGTTATGGTAGTGCTCGATAAACTGCACCTCTTTGCTGAACGTGAACGCAACGTTCATTTTCAGCTTGTATTCCTCCTTGTCCTCCCTGTCCTTGCCCATTCTCTGAGTATTCCAGAACTGGGGAGTGGTGAGCGACTGCTCCCCCACCACCTCGCGGAGATAATCGTTGATACCCTCCGCATAGACAAAGGTTTTCTCCTCGAAGCCGTCCTCGCCCTCGACGCGCAGCAGGAACTCCACCCCGTCGTTTACGATAGCCTGCCTGCGCAGCATATCCTCCAGATATTCCGTGCCTATGTCAATGTCGGTGAATACCTCCAGGTCGGGCTTCCAGTGTATTTTAGTGCCGGTATACTCGCTGAATTTGGATTTTTTGAAGCCGCGCTCGTCGTCGGTGACATTGAAGCCCTTTTCAAAGCGCAGAGAGTATTTCCAGGTGCCGGTGCAGCTCTCCACCTCCATATATTCCGAGGAAAACTGCGTTGCGCAAAGCCCCAGTCCGTTAAGCCCCAGCGCGTAAGTATAGTCCCCGCCGGAGTTGTTGTCGTACTTTCCGCCCGCGTACAGCGTGCAGAATGCAAGCTCCCAGTTATATTTATCCTCGCCCTTGTTGAAGTCAATGGGGATACCGCGTCCGTTATCCTCAACGGTAACGGAGTGATCGGCGAAAAGCGTTATCACGATCTTCTTTCCGAAGCCCTGGCGAGCCTCGTCAATAGAGTTTGAGATGATCTCAAAAACCGAGTGACGGCAGCCGTCCACGCTGTCCGAGCCGAATATTACCGCGGGACGAAGCCGAACCTGGTCGGGTCCCTTAAGCGCCTTTAAGTCATTGTACGATTCCTTGTTTGCCATTTCCACACCTTATTTTCAGCATAAGCCGTATTTATATTTCCGCGGAAATATTCTCCGCGCTTGATATATCTTTCGGAAAAGTGATACCGCCGATCAACCATTTGAAACAAAATGCTTCATAGGTTCATCTAACCGGAATATCTCCTCTTTTATAAATTCGGGATATATGATGACATTTTTGATCTCATCAATGGGCAGCCAGCCGATAAGCACGTTGCAGTTATCCTTTTGAGAAACGAACTCTCCATCGGGAAATTCAAAGCCGTCGCACAGCTCTGTCAAATAGTAAAAAGCGATATTATGATCCCGTTTTCCGTTCCATTCCCAGAAGCATTCTTCACTCCATAGCATGCGCTTGCAGGTTATTTTCACGCCCATTTCCTCATCGGTTTCGCGAATAAGTCCCGCCTCCAGAGTTTCCCCTATTTTTACATGACCGCCCGGCAGCGCGTACTCGTTTCCGTCCTTATCCCTTTGCACGAGGAGCTTGTTATTCTTTACCAGAACGGCTGCCGTTCTCAAATCGCAGATATATTCATCCGATTCAAACAGCCAATCCTTTTTCATCCAAGCCTTTTCCATAATTTCCTCCATAAATTCCTGTCAGCCGCTGTTTTTCATAGGGAGTTTATCTATGCCCTCCGCCCGCAGCCGTATCAGGTAGAACGCCCCCAACCACTCGGGCTCGCCCGCAATTCTATCCGCAAGCCGTTCAAGCCGCCGCTTCCCGACGCGCCTGTCAAGCACCGCGAACATTCTCACCAGCGCGTTCTCGCTGTCAAGGCTGTCCTCAATAGACTGATTGTCAAATTCCGCAAAAGCGTTGTAAAAATCCCTCTGATCAAAGTAACCGTCGTTCACAGCGGCAAGTCCGCCCTTTACCCACGATTCCCGATATGACATTTCGGGGTTTTCACCTCGGATTTTTCTCTCAGCGTCATACCATACCCTCATCATATCAAAATAGTTGCTTTTAAGTATCTCCTCGCCGTCCAGACGAACCGCGGCTCTTCCCTCATGATCGGGGCACTTGCTGTAAGCGGTCGCAAAATATCGGATATGTCCGCGCAGGCTCTCCGCAAGGTATTCGTTTTCCAGCTTGTCACGGATCTTGCTCCAGGTCACTTGCAGCCGCCCCGCTGACCCGCCGCGTACTTTCCGCAGTTGATATCAAGCACCGCTCTGACAGGCTGTATAAGGGAGTTCTCATACTGCGCGCGCCACTGGATATTCTGCGCTATACGACCGTTCCCGTCAATTCCGTCAATGGTCTCGCCGCTTTTAACGGGAAACGCATTGTCGAACTGATAGCTCGCGATATTATAAACATACTCCACCGCGTGATTCGGGTCGATACCGCGGAAATGCAGCTGAACGTCCGCTGCGCCGAACGCGTAAAAACCGAGCGTGTCCACTATCATATCATCGGTGTTGTTTATTGTGAAAAACCGCGCGTTGACCGCAAGTCTGATAAATCTTCCCGAAAGATCAAACCGCTTGCTGCGCTCAAAATCCCCGGGAGTGGTGAGCTTTCCGCTCGCGAACACATAAATAGCGTCGCAGGAGGGATAGCTCTGCAAAGCAGCGTCGATCATCTCCAGGAAAAGCTGCGCCTGCTCCTTGTAATCCAGCGCACCCGAGAACATACCGAAAACGTCCACACAATACTTAAACTCGTCGATAGCCTCGCTGCCGTTCTCATAATCCCAGAACTGGCTGCGGTTAAGCTCGTCGACGATCTTCGGATCAAACTCCCTCGGCACGCCGAAATTCGCCAGCACCGGAATACCCTGCGGAGCGTCCTTGAACTCCGCCTTGTACTTTGGCACGGCAAACATATGAAAATGCTCCGAAGGATTATCATTAGCAAAATCGACCTCGCCCACCAGCTTCTCCAAAGCCGCCTTGAGCGCGTCCGCGTCCGCCCCCGCGGGCTTCTCCCTGAACAGCAGATTTGCGATAAGCATCTCCTGCTCGGGCGCTTTCTTACTTGTGTCCTGATCTAAAATCTTCTTATCCATTTTTAATCTCCTTAATTTATAAGATTTTAAAGATATCTACATAGAGGATTAGATAATCCAATCTCCTGTATTTAAATCAATAAATTGATCTAACTTTATTTCTGATGTGAAATCTTTACCGTACTCTCCAGCCAACGTTTGTTTATCCTTTTTAAATGAAATATTATATAGTTTTCCATTTTTTGTTCTTCTAATAAGGTTATTATCAAGGAAAAATTTAATTACTTTTTTATGTAAATCTATGTCATCACAGTTCAAATAAAAGCACGATACACCCTCATTTGCATTTGAATGTTTCGCTTCAGCTACTACACCATTTTCTACAGCCTCTTGGCACAGTTTTGCAATAAAATCTCTGTCCTTGAAAAAGTACATCCATTTACCAACTTTGTTGTTATCAAAATCTGGTCTATCTAAATAAAATACCCACATAGAATTTTCAATAATCCTCATAACTGCCTCCATTAAAGAATGTCATTACCTTTAAAATATAACAATTCACAGAAAATAAAAGTTGATAGAAAATATTGTCCATATAGCCAAAATCGTCCTGCTTGATAATTATACCATATCTTGACGAAAAAATCAAGCGCCGCCACTATTTTTTGTCCGCGGCGGCGGATTTTTTATAAATAAACCAACTACTTCGTAGGGTCGATAAACTCCCTATAATCATACAGATACTTTACTCCCGAAATAACCGTCAGCAGAGCCGCCGCGTACATCAGCACGTCGCCGATCACCTGCACGGGCAGCACGGGGATAAGCCCCAGATTATCCGAGAAAATACGCATAGCCAGTATCGCGACTATACCGACCATGGTCGCGGCGGTCTTTACCTTTCCCCACATATTCGCGGGGATAACTACCTTTTTGTCGCTGCCCGCGGCGATAAGTCTTACGCCCGACACCGCGAACTCTCTCACCAGAATAGCAATAGTCACCCATGACGCCGTCCAGCCCAGCTCCGTGAAACAGACCAGCGCCGCCGCCACAAGTATTTTATCCGCCAGCGGATCAAGGAATTTGCCGAAATCCGTCACCATGTTATATTTCCGCGCCACCTTGCCGTCGAACATATCCGTAATGCTCGCCGCGCCGAACAGGAACAGCGCCCAGAAATAATTCAGCGGTATCGCCCCGACGCACATAAAAAGCACGAAAAACGGCACTATCACGACCCGTAAAAGAGTCAGCTTGTTTGCAAGATTCATATAACCTCTCCGATAAGATTATTATCCACCACGTCCAGTATCTTTATTCCGACAAAATCTCCGGTTTTAAGACCCTTTGGCGCTTTGAAATAAATCATACCGTCTATCTCGGGAGCAAACATAGCGCTTCTTCCGAAATAATGCTCGAGATACCTGTCGTATCCCTCGACCACCACCTCGGTCTCGCTGCCGACCATACTCCCATACAACTCCGCGACGCGCGCGTCCTGCTGCTCCTCGAGTATCTCCTTGCGGTGCTCGCGCACTTCCTCATCTACCATATCGGGGAAAGCCGCCGCGGGAGTGTTCTCCTCCTCGGAGTAGGCAAAGCAGCCCATTCGCTCAAATCCCAGATCCTGCGCGAAATCGCCCAGCGCGTTGAACTGC
>CAZKJC010000212.1:0-4804 GCA_964552995.1 uncultured Ruminococcus sp. | reverse complement strand
CCGAAGGTGTCAGCCCCGACACGAGCGCGTGAAAGCTCCGCTTTCCCAAAATAATAGAGCGGATAAACATAACAAATTCAACTTAAACAAATTAAAAGGAGAACCACATTGCAAATCTAACAAAATAAGTGTGCCAGCATAAATTATCATTTATCTCCCCAATAAAACAAAAGAGCACAGCGCATTATCCCCGCTGTGCTTTTTTGTTGCCACCGTCACATTTCCGCCAGGAAATTCTCCACTATCTCCGCGGCGTGTATCGGCGACGCTCCGAATTTATTCAACCTGTCGACAAATTCAAGAATAGCCTCCTTATCGGTGCTGATATCGGGGATAGTGCAGTCCTCTCCCGCTATCCCGTAGGCGGTGTATTCCAGCCCGTCCTCGGTTTTCATAAGGTCTGTCGTGATCGTCCACATAGAAGTCCTCCTTTTGTATTCTGTCTGTAATTATTATATCATATCAAGCGATATTTTTCCGCTAAGATTCCGTTAAGAATTGATATGTCATAAAAATTGTAAAATATGTAAAAAATTAGATAGAAATTTGACAAATCATATAGTTTTGGCACAAAAACCGTAAAAATTCGGTAACGCCGTTGCCAAACCGCCGAAAAAGCCGTCGATTTTCGGCGGCGAAAAAAGACGCTTCCCCGAAGTTTGTCTAAAAACTCCCCGAATATGTTAAGATTCCGTTAAGAGCCGCGCCGATATCCGCGCGAATATTAGGGCGTTCCGTATCATACAATTAAGCGGAGAAATAACGAACAAGACATCATCAAAAACGAAAGGAGAGCCTCCTGCGGGGGCGATCGCAGCTATGACAGAAAAAAGACATCATTCGGGAAAAGCGCTGCTTATGGGGGTATTGCTGCTGCTTGTAGCGGCGGTGTGGGGAGTTATACGCCTTAACACCGTGAACAGCGGCGGTATAGAGGGAGCGACCAACGATCAGCGGCTCGCCTACATAAACAGTTACGGCTGGGACGTTGGCATAACGCACACCGACGTCCGCGAGGTACGCGTTCCGCTGGAGTTTGACGAGGCATACGAAAAGTACAACGATATCCAGCGCGAGCAGGGCTTTGACCTGAGGAAATACCGCGCCTGCACGGTAAAAAAGTACACCTATACCATTGAAAGTCCTTCCTCGGATTCCGTTCCGCTGTGCGCGAATCTGCTGGTGTATGAGGGAAAGATAATCGCCGCCGACATATCCTCCGCGGAAGCCGAGGGAATCGTAACGGTTCTCGCGAAATAGCCGCCTTGACAAATCCCCCGAAAAGATATATAATTTACTTATGATCTTTTCGGGGGTGAACGCATGAAAAAACAAAGCGCTCTGATAGCGGTAATGGGTCTGATTTCCGTCGCGGCGGCTTTTGCGTTGACGATCGCCTATAACTCCGCGGCAAGAAAGACCCCCGATTTTGTATTTCCCGACCCATCGCCTGCTCCGGCAAATACCGCCGAAGCGGAATCCTCCGTGCCCCTCTCAACAGAATCTCCCGCGGAAACCTCCGCCCCCACAAGGGAAACAGAGGAAACAGAAGAAACGTTCACCTCTATAATAACTTCAAATAACCCGACCAATTTTTTGGATATACGATTTGAGGGCTTCGATATAATTATCGAGGGAGTAAGCGCCGACAGGTCTGTCATTTCCGCCTGCCTGTTTTCCAACGGCAAAAAGGAAGAGGCTGCGTATGACGGAGACAATTACAGAATAGTGCTAAGCAGCAGAAAAAAAGCCGCCGGTTACGACAGCCTGTATATTTATACCGATAACGATACCATCCTTAATTACCGCGTGTACGCCTCCCCGAACGGCTTCGAGCCGATAGATACCGCCGATATCGCGGAGCGCAACCTTTACTTGGCGGAAACTCCTTTAGCTCTTCCGCTTGAGGGAGTTCTGCAATACATCACCCCCGACGGCGACGCGGAAAAGGCGCGCGAGGTAATGGCGCAGGCAGAGGAGATATCCGACAGGATATGCGAGGGGATAACCGAAGATTATGACAAGGCCCTGGCGATATCAAAATGGATCGCCGAGAACATCTACTACGATTTTGACGCGCGTGATAACAGCGTAACGACCGAAACGATCTCCCTCTCCCACGTTCTCGAAACGCACAGAACCGTGTGCGGTGGCTTTTCAAATATTTTTTGCGCCCTGTGCGCCGCGCAGGGGATAACTGCGTATAATATCCAGGGGGAAGCGATCAACGATGTCCTGGACAGCTTTGCGGAAAGCGGCAGGGGCAACCGTCACGAGTGGAATTACGCCGTTATAGACGGCAGAGGGATATGGGTCGACGCCTGTTGGGACACCTACAATTTTTACATTGACGGAGTGTATGTGAGCGACAAAACAAGAGTGAAATATTTTGACATTACCAACACCGTCCTGTCCTATGATCATCGCGCGAGAATATGTCAGTCAAGAGATTATTACGCCGCTTTAGAAGAATAACAAAACGCCCGCAAGTCCGCGGGCGTTCAGCTTGTATAAAAGTATAGCAACATAAAGCCCACGCATGAATTTCCCGCAAGCCGCTGGCAAAGCGCAGTTGAGCGAAGCGAAACGGAGCTTTGTCGGCGAGCTAGCACACTCCACCGCGTAGCGGTTGAGTGTGCGGTGCGGGAAATTCTTTTAAATCATTTACTCCTCGTCAACATAAATTATATCCTTAACGACCTCTCCCGCGATGATAAGCCCGACCACGGGCGGCACGAAAGCGGTGCTGCCGGGTATCGCTTTTCCTTTGGGAGCGCTCTCCCCGCTTTGTGCGGGAGTGATAGGCTTTTCCCGCGAATACACCACCTTAAGCGCCTTGACTCCGCGCTTTTTTAGCTCGTACCGCATTACTCTCGCGAGCGGGCAGACCGAGGTCGAATAGATATCGCTCACCTCAAACGCGGTGGGATCGAGCTTGTTGCCCGCTCCCATCGCGCTTATTATCGGCACTCCCGCCGACTGCGCCCGCAATACCAGCTCGATCTTCCCCGTTACCGTGTCGATAGCGTCCACCACATAGTCATATTGAGTGAAGTCGAACTCCGCCGCGGTCTCGGGGGTGTAAAACGTCCTGTGGAGCGTGAGCTTAAGGTTCGGGTTGATATCAAGCAGCCGCTCCGCCGCCGCGTCGGTCTTGAATTTACCGACGGTGCTGTGGAGCGCGATAATTTGTCGGTTGATATTGCTCTCGCTGACCGTGTCGCTGTCGATAAGGTCAAGAGCTCCGATACCGCTCCGCGCCAGCGCCTCTGCGGCATAGCCGCCGACCCCGCCAATGCCGAAAACAGCCACCCGCGCCGCGGAAAGGCGCTCCATAGCGGCAGCGCCCAAAAGAATTTCGGTTCGTGAAAATTGTGTCATTTATCCCTCACAGTGTAAAATTGGGTATTATCGGGAGTAAACCTGATCTTTACCCCCAGCTCCTCAAAAAACGCGGTAATATATTCCTTGATATCCTCACCGCCCTTATTCAGCGAAAAGGATTGCCCGCCGCAGCTGTCATGCGAGTGCAGCTCCGCCGAGAACCTATCCGCCAGCTCCTTCTTGAGCCGCGCGATTTCTATTGTGGATATGACCATAGCCTGCTCCTTGACCTTAATGCCTATTATTTTGCTATATTATACATTATTTTTGTTTATTTGTCAAGTCCCTTTGTGGGATTCCTTGTACTCTCGTTTTTTGTGTGACTGCCGGACGTCCCCGCGTTTCAAGTATCTCTTCTATATGATATTCAACCCTACCCTTTTCGCGCTCGGAAAGCTGTCTCCATGCTTCGACAAGCGTCTTTTCCTCATCGGTCAGCGGTTTTTCTTGTATTACCGGACTGCGCCCCGCCAGATAGTCCAGACTTACATTATAATATTCTGCCAGTAGTATAGCGCGGGAAAAGGGCAGCTCTCTTTCTCCCTTTTCGTACTTTCCATAATATTGCGCGGTAGTGCCGAGATAATCCGCTATCTCTATCTGTGTTTTGTCCGCGTCCTCGCGGAGATCTCTAAGTCGCTGATACATAGCCGATACACACTCCTTTTAAAAAATATTATCACATGTGATTAAATGGGGTTGACTTTTCAATCTTTTTAGGTTATAATAAATAATGCAAATAATCTTATGTGATTATTTGAAATCAGAAATGACACATTAAAATTGGAGGGTTAAAAATGGAAACGAATGTAACCGAAAATGGAACTCAGATCGCACAGCAGCCCACGGCAAACAGCGCGGGAACTGTTTTCTGCAAATTCTGCGGCAGTCAGATAGCGGCTGACGCAGTGATCTGTACTCACTGCGGACGGCAGGTCGAACAGCTTCAAGGCGCGCAGACGGCGCAGCCGCAAGTTGTTATCAACAACAGTAACAGCAACGTAAACACTAATACCAACACTAATGTAGTCGGAGCAATGGGCAGACCAAGAAACAAGTGGACGGCTTTTTTCCTGTGCCTGTTTTTGGGCTTTTTTGGTGCGCATAAGTTTTATGAGGGCAAAGCGGGAATGGGAATATTGTACATGTTCACCTGCGGCTTGCTCGGAGTAGGTTGGTTTATTGATATTATAAATATATTGTGCAAGCCAAATCCCTACTATGTATAAAAAGGCAGCAGCATAACTTCCACGCATTCAAGGGACACAAAAATTCGATCTACAAATCTCCACCGCATTAAATGGGCTGAAAGCAGACAGCCACAAATCCCCCTCGCATTAAAGGCGCTGAAAGCAGACAGCCACAAATCCCCTACGCATCAGAATTTCAAAAAGTGGCGCGTTTTGCCGAATGGCAAAAC
>CAZKJC010000211.1:0-4859 GCA_964552995.1 uncultured Ruminococcus sp. | reverse complement strand
TCAGCGCGTTCATGTTGTGTTGTACTTGTGTAGTTTACAAAAAAGATACACATTTTAATAATACAATAGATGTCAAAATGACATTTAGCGCTTGTTTTTGTTAAAAAATCCCTGTTAAAATATTATATAAATAGAATTATAATACATAAATGTATGATCAAAGCAGAAAAAAATCTCCGAATAAGCCCTCGGTTTAAGCCCCTAAAAACAAGTTGATTTGCGGGCAAAACTATCGTGAAATCCCCAAAAACCAAAAGTATATACCACAAAAAATATACAAAAATTTTTGCGCTTTCCCTTGACAAGCTGTGCAAAATATGTTATTATAAAAACGGAGCACCGCTCATAATAAAAAACGGAAAACGCAAAAACCAATATACGGCAAAACATCGAAAGGGGAGGGCACCCATAGAAAAAAACACCGAATATAAGCGTACTGTCTGCGTTTTTGACGCGGACGGAGAGGTGATCGGTTCCACCTACCCGAAAAGGGCGGCGGGGCTGGTCAAAAAGGGTCGGGCACGTTATGTGAACGACTGGGATATTCGTCTGAACGTGTCCGACGTAATGAATTTTACGGAGGAAACCAAGATGGATAACATAAACAACAACCTCGGCGAAACAAAGGAAATTATCGTTGAAACCGCAAGCGCGTCTGCCGCTTATAAAGCTCCCGCCAAACCCGAGCAGCCGGTGAACAGGCTTTTTTTCAGCGCGAGGGAGTGGACGTTCAACAAGGCATGCAAGGACAATGTCGGCTCCCGCTCGTTTATGGAGGGTCCCGATGGGGTGATCGCGGAAGCGTATACGCTGGGAAACTGGAACTGGAACTGGACGGAGATCGTATCCAAAACGCTGGTTCTGCCCAAAAATACGCTCCATACGTTCACGTTCTGGCTCAACGGTGGTGAGAACGACCGCAACAACGAGGTTTGCAGGTTCGAGATCATTTACAACAACGATCACGAAAACCGCTATACCTATAATCTCAACAGAAACTTTGTGAAGCCCCTGAAAAGGGTCAACGGCTGGGAGCTTTACGAAATTCCCTTTATTACGGGGAACAATGAGTACACCGAGCTGCGCTTTGTGGCTCAGTACGCGCCTATGACGATCCTGGCCGCCAAGGACAAGTCCGCCTACGCCGATCTTGCGGATACCGTGGACGAGTTCGAGGGGGAAAGACCGCAGCGGCATAATATCATTTTTGACGACGGCTGGCCTAACAATACATGGTATGGCACGGCAGAGCTGCGGAAAAAACACGCGAAGCAGGAAGCGCTTGAGGGGCTGAAAACGCAGGCAGTGCAGTCGGCGCATACAGTGGTAAGCAATTACTGCCCTCCGCCAGTACCCAACACTCCACCCGTACCCAACACTCCACCCGTACCTAATGCAAACACGGATATCATATCCGGCAAGCTGGACGAGGTCAACGGAACGCTCAGCGGAGTTTCGGGAACGCTGGGAGGCGTTTCGGGAATGGTCAGCGGTATGATGAACGGGCTTCTGAACGGATTGTTCGCGAATGAGCTGCGCGATAAGGTAGAGGCGGCGATAAAGCTCTGCGGTTCGGGAAACACCGATGAAATAACCGATATGGTCATGGATTCGCTGACCGACAGGCTTGACTTCCTTACGGATCAGATAGAAAGCAATATTGAGGCGATGACCGATAATATTGAAACAATGATCGACGGTGTGGAAGGTCAGCTTGACCAGCTTCAGAACGCTGTTGAGGAAATGCAGGACGCTTTTGAATCGACGGATTGACGCTGAGGATATCCATCAAACTTTAAAATAGTTATGCTCCCCTGTGCGGCAACGCGCGGGGGAGCTTTTCAGTTGATAGTTAACAGTTGATAATGGATAGTTGCGGCGGTAATACGCTCCAAAAAAATTTTTAAAAAAAGTAAAAAATTTTGCAGCCTTTTTCTTGGCTGCGCGGTATTATATGCAAAGCCCGAAAAAAGCGGCATAATACCGGCGCAGCTTTGGCGCTGAAAGACAGCGGCAGCACTCAGCCCACGCAGCAAGGCAACGCAGGCAAAGATCAACGCTTCGTCTGTGCAGCAAAGCAACGCTGAAAAAAAGCAACATTTCGCCCACGCAGGAAAATTTTTCGCGAGAGCCTGCGAAAGCGGAGTGCAGCGAAGCGGAACGGAGCTTTTGCGGGCGGGTCGCGAAAAATTTTTTAAGATAAGGAGAAAAATATGAAAAAGGCAATTTCATTGGCACTGGCGGCGGTCATGACCGCGTCTGTCGGGGTGGTAGCTTACGCGGACGAGACCGACGGCGCCGTAAAAAGCAAGCTGGCGATGGTCAAGGGGAGGATCGAGATACCCGAGGAGTTCAGCGAGTTCACTTACAGCGTGAATACCCGCTCGGCGGCGGATATCTACTCGTTTAACTGGGAGACGGAACGGGGCGACAGCTACGGCAGGATAAGCGCTTCGATCTGCGGCAGCGTTCTCACGAGTTATAGTATTTACCGGTCGGATTATACGCGCTGGTCGGAGTCGGCAAAGCTGGCGGCTATGACAAAGTCGGAGCTTTACAGCGCGGCGGTAAAGGAGGTAAAGAAGCTCAACCCCACCGTTGCGGACAGCATAAGCGTTGACAAGGATTCCATACGTATGTCGGTTTACGGCAATACCGCTTCGTTTGATCTGACGAGGACCGCAAACAAGCTCCCTGTCGCTAACGACACGGGAAGCATAACGCTCGACAAGAATACGGGGGAGCTTATTTCTTTCAATATAAACTGGCACCCCAACGCGGCGTTTGAGAAAGCGGACAAGGCGATCTCTTTGGATAAGGCGTGGGACAGCTATGAGAAAATGATCGCCCTCAAGCCGCAGTATGAGCTGTTCTACAACAGGGATAACGATCAGTGGGAATCCCGACTGGTTTATGTGCAGACGGACTACGGCGATATCAACGCGTTTACGGGGAACAAGAGCAATTTTCAGGAGGACGCCTATTTCGGCGAAACTAATGAAGCCATAGCGGCAGATGCGGAAAATCCCGCAACGGGCGGCATGGACAACGGAATATTCACCGAAAAGGAGCTCAAGGAGCTGGGCGTTGAGCTTCCCTACGGCACGGAAAAGGGAGTAGTCGATCTTATAAAGGGCAGTAAGTATCTTACCTATTCCGACGGAATGAGAATGGAGTACTCCTACCTCAGCAAAAACAAACGCTACGACAACACCGACCGTTATATGTTCACGGCTTCGTTCAGCAATGATGTTATGGACGATTATTGGGATTATCTGATCGATCCGGAGTACGGCGTTGATGTCGACTCGGAAACATATACGCCCGCGTATGTGAGCAGGTATGAGAGCATGAGCATAACCGTCGACGCGCAGACCGGAGAGGTGCTGAATTATAATTACTACACGGATACTCCGAATGCCGACAGCTACGATATGGCTAAGGCGGATAAGCTGGCTAAGGAGATAGCGAACGATCTCGCGCCCTCGCACATAGGCGAATACACCAATTACAGCTCCGACCTTTACAGCTACACCGATTACAACAACACGACACATTACAGCGGAAGCAGTCATAACTTCAACAGAGAGGTAAACGGTATTACCGTTAGCGGAAACAATATCAGCATTTATTTTGACTCACAGATGAGACTGACCAATTACAGCATTTCTTACAGCGATGTGAAGTTCGCCGATCCCAAGGGCAGTCTTACCGCGGCGCAGGCGTTTGAGAAGTTCAAGGCGGATAACGAGCTTACGCTTTGCTACAAGGCAAGGCTCGGCGAGAAAAAGACCGCTACCGTGCTGGTTTACAGCTGCGACAGCTCGGTCTACTGCGACGCTTTCACGGGCGAGCCGGTATATTCGTGGTGGTACAATAACAGCACATCGGAAAACGATCTGAGCGGCGTAAAGGATAAGAAGCTGCTGAAGATGGCTACAACTCTTGACGACAACGGCGTGGTTATTTCCGCAGAAAAATTCAGCGACGGCGACGCGGTCAAGCTGGAGGATTTCACAAATTTCGCAAGCATTATTGGCGAGGTATCCTTGGTACGCGTGACCGATCTGACCCTGCCGAGCGGCATAAAGCTCGAATCGGGCACGCCCACCGACGCAAGCGTTATGAGCAAGACCATTACACGCGGCGACGCTATGGTGATCTACACTGCCGCGGTCTGCGGCAATAAGGTCGCCGAGCTTAAGGGAATTTACCGCTCGCCCTTTACAGACGTCAAGGACAGCGATAAATATGTGGGATATTATGCTATCGCGGGCGCTCTCGGCGCGGCCGACGGAAAGACCCTCGACCCCTCGGCGGCATATACTTATGCGGATATGATAGAATTGATGTATAACAGCATGAAATAATCGCAGTTTTTTATACCTCCAATATTTAAGCCCCGAGGCAAACACCTCGGGGCGCATTTTGTGAAAAATGATGATTTATGCTAGCACGCTTATTTTGTTAGATTTGCAATGTGGTACTCCTTTTAATTTGTTAAAGTTGAATTTGTTATGTTTATCCGCTCTATTATTTTGGGAAAGCGGAGCTTTCACGCGCTCGGACTGGGGCTGACACCTACGGGGAGGGGGAAAGACAAAATCCGACAAAAGCGGGGATTTCCCCCCTCCCCTACGGTTTCACCCCAGACCCCAACTTCCCTCTCCCCTCCCCCCTTTCCCCGCTTTTCTTTAGCGCAAGGCGGGTCAACTATGTTGTGGGCTTTTTGGACAGTTATTAACGCGACTTAGCCTTTGATGTACCCTGAGTGGAAATGCTGACAAAGGTTGTGTCGCTTAAAAGGGCAGAAAAACAGGAACTTTGTCAAGTGTTCAATTTGATGTTCCTCTCGTATA
>CAZKJC010000210.1:0-4873 GCA_964552995.1 uncultured Ruminococcus sp. | reverse complement strand
TGTCAAACCTTGTAATATTAGAGTCGCCGTCCAAGGCGAAAACCGTAAAGAAATATCTGGGCTCGGGCTATGAGGTGATAGCTTCCACGGGGCATATCATCGATCTGCCCAAATCCAAGCTGGGCGTGGATGTGGACAATAATTTCACTCCTCAATACGTTAATATGAAGGACAAGTCCGACGTTATCAAGGAGCTGAAAAAGCACGCCAAAACCAGCGACACGATATATCTCGCGACCGACCCGGATCGCGAGGGCGAGGCTATCGCGTGGCATTTGTCGCATTTGCTGAATATAAGCGAGAACGCGCCCGTGAGGGTCACATTCAACGAGATAACCAAAAGCGGCGTTCAGTACGGCATGAGCCACCCAAGGACTATCAACACCAACGTGGTGGACGCGCAGCAGGCGCGCAGGGTTCTGGACAGGATAGTGGGGTATAAGCTCTCGCCCTTTCTCTGGAAAAAGGTAAGGCGCGGGCTGTCCGCGGGGCGCGTGCAGTCGGTGGCTGTAAGGATAATCGTGGACAGGGAGAACGAGATACGCGATTTCAAGACACAGGAATACTGGAGCATCGACGCGAAGCTCACCGCCGCTTCCTCAAAAAAGGCATTCGCGGCAAAGCTGACGGAGGTAGATGGTCAAAAAGCCGAGATCGCGGACAAGGCGCACGCCGACGAGATATTAAAGCGCCTTGAGGGCGCGGAGTACGTTGTGACGGCGCTGAAAAAATCCCAGCGCAAAAAGCAGCCCGCTCCGCCCTTTACCACCTCCACGCTTCAGCAGGAGGCTTCCCGCAGGCTGTCCTTTCAGGCACGGCGCACCATGAAAGCGGCGCAGGAGCTTTACGAGGGCGTTGACGTTGAGGGAGTCGGCGCGGTAGGTCTTATCACCTATATGAGAACCGACTCGCTGCGTATCTCCGACGAGGCTAAAACAGCCGCCGCGACGCTTATAAAGGAGCTTTACGGCAAGGAGTATCTTCCCGAGGCTCCCCGCACCTACAAGAGCAAGAACAACGCGCAGGACGCTCACGAGGCGATACGCCCCACGGACGTGACGCTTACTCCCGAGAAAGTCAAGGGCTCGCTTTCGGGCGATCAGTACAAGCTGTACCGCCTTATTTGGGAGCGCTTTATGGCGAGCCAGATGCAGAACGCGGTAATGGATACGGTGTCCGCGGATATCATGGCGGCGGACTGCCTGTTCAAGGCGAGCGGGTATTCCGTGAAGTTCGACGGCTTTACAAAGCTGTATGAGGAGAGCCGCGAGGGCGACGATACTCAGAGCGGTATGCTGCCCAAGCTGGACAAGGACGAGAAGCTCACCCCAAACGAGGTGCTGGGTCATCAGCACTTCACGCAGCCGCCCGCGCGGTACAACGAGGCCTCGCTGATAAAAACGCTGGAGGAAAACGGTATCGGACGACCCTCCACCTACGCGCCCACTATTTCAACCATACTTGACAGACATTATGTGGAGCGCGAGACGGGCAATCAGCTCAAGCCCACCGCACTGGGAGAGGTGATAACCGAGCTGCTTAAGGATCATTTCAACAATATAGTTGACGTGAAATTCACCGCCAAGATGGAGTCCGACCTGGACGATATCGAGAACGGCGCGCGCAACTGGGTGGACACCATGCGCAGATTCTACGGCGGCTTCGCGAAAACGCTGGAAAAGGCGGAGCAGGATATGGAGGGCAAGCGGGTCAAGGTACCCGACGAGCAGACGGATATAGTCTGCGAGGAGTGCGGCAAGCCGATGGTGATAAAGATCGGTCCCTACGGCAAGTTCCTCGGCTGCTCGGGCTTTCCCGACTGCAAGTTTACAAAGAAAATAGTGGTGGAGACCAAGGGCAGCTGCCCGAGATGCGGCAAGAAAATGCTGGCGAAAAAGTCCAAAAAGGGCAAGCCCTTTTACGGCTGCGAGGATTACAAGAACTGCAATTTTATGACATGGGATCTGCCGATAGACGAGAAATGCCCCGAGTGCGGTGCGTCGCTGTTCAAAAAGGCGGGCAAGCAGGGCAAGATATACTGCGCGAAAGAGGGCTGCACATATCAGCGCCCGCTTGACGCGAAAGAAAGCAAGACAGATGAAAGTTAAGGTCATAGGAGCGGGATTGGCAGGCTGCGAGGCGGCGGTGCAGCTCGCGCGGCGCGGTTTTTCGGTGGAGCTGTATGAGATGAAGCCGAAAAAATTCTCGCCCGCCCATAAATATGAGGGCTTCGCGGAGCTGGTCTGCTCCAACTCCCTTAAAGCGGCAAGGGCGGAGAGCGCCTGCGGACTGCTTAAGGAGGAGATGAGGCGTTTCGGGTCGGTGATACTGGAGGCTGCCGAGAGGACGAGCGTTCCCGCGGGGGGAGCGCTGGCGGTCAATAGGGAGCTTTTTTCCGACGAGGTAACGCGGATAGTAAGGTCTTACCCGAATATTGAGGTAATAAGCGGCGAGGTAACGGAGCTTCCGACGGAAAACGCGGTGGTCTGCACCGGTCCTCTTACATCGGACGCGCTTGCGGAGAAAATACGGGCGGTCTGCGGCGAGGGTCTGAGCTTCTACGACGCTGCCGCGCCCATAGTCACCGCGGACAGCATAGATTTTACAAAGGCGTTTTTCCAGACCCGCTACGACAAGGGCGACGCGGATTATGTGAACTGCCCGATGGACAAAGAGGAATACGAGCGCTTTTATGAGGAGCTTATAAGAGCGGAGAGCGCTCCGTTAAAGGATTTCGACCGCCCCGAGGAAAGCGCGGGAATGAGAGTGTTCGAGGGCTGTATGCCCGTCGAGGTGCTGGCAAAGCGCGGTATTGAAAGCGTGCGCTACGGCTGCATGAAGCCCGTGGGGCTTACCGACCCGAGAACGGGAAAGCGCCCCTATGCCGCGGTACAGCTCCGCAAGGAGAACCGCGAGGGAACACTGTACAATCTGGTGGGATTTCAGACAAATCTGAAGTTCGGGGAGCAGAAGCGGGTCTTTTCGCTTATCCCGGGGCTTGAAAACGCGGAGTTCGCGCGGTACGGCGTAATGCACCGCAACACTTTTATAGACAGCCCGCGATTACTGGACGAGCATTTTATGCTGAAAGGCTCGGATAATGTGTTTTTCGGCGGGCAGATAACGGGGGTAGAGGGCTACGTTGAGAGCGCCGCGAGCGGCATTATCGCGGGCAGGGCGCTGGCGGACAGGCTCTCGGGCAAAGAGCCGCTCTCGCTGCCGCGGGTAACGATGTTGGGAGCGCTGACGGCATATATAAGCGACCCGTCGGTGAAGGATTTCCAGCCGATGGCAAGCAATATGGGTATCCTCCCGCCGCTTGAAGAGCGCATAAAGGGAAAGCAGGAGCGCTATGCCGCGCTCGCTCGCAGAGCGATCGCGGCAATTGATAATGTAGAATTTATAATTGATAATTAAGGTGTCCGCCTTACGGCGGACGGATCAAAAACGCGTGCTTCGGCTATCGGACTGATGCAACATTCGCATAGATCAGCGTAATAATCACGCAGCAAAGCAACGTTCAAAAATAGCAACGTTTCGCCCACGCAGGAAATTTTCCGCAACAAGGTGCGAATGCGGAGCGAGAGTTTTGCGCAACATTCGCGGGATTGCTTGTGGCATTATGTGATATTTTGCGCAAAACCTCGCGGAGCATTTGCGCCGCGGTAGGCGAACGAAGTTCGCCGGTGCGGAAAATTTCTTTAAAATAAGGAGACAAAATGAAGATCGTAATTGACGGATTTGGCGGAGACAATGCTCCCGACGAGGTATTGAAGGGGGCGGCAATGGCTGTGGAGCAGCTCGGGACGGATATCGCGGTGACTGGGGACGTCGGGGTGCTCGGGGCGAGAATGAGGGAGCTGAATATTCCCGAAAAGGGGATAGAGCTTGTTCCCGCAAACGGCGTAATAACCACCGAGGATAATCCGCGGTCTATACTTAAGGATAAGGCGGATACATCTATGGGGGTGGCGTTCCGTATGCTTGCCGAGGGCAAGGCTGACGCGGCGATAAGCGCGGGGAGCACCGCGGCGATAGTTATAGGCGGAACGATGATAGAAAAGAGGATAAAGGGAGTCAAAAGGACGGCTCTCGTGCCGCTTATGCCCTGCAAGGACGGGAAAAAATACTGCGTGCTGGACGGCGGCGCGAATATCGAGTGCCGTCCCGAGATGTTACAGCAGTTCGCCATACTGGGAAGCTGTTTTATGGAAAAGACTATGGGGATCAAAAATCCGCGCGTGGGTCTGCTGAATATTGGCACGGAGGACGAAAAGGGGCGCGAGCTGGAGCATGAAACAAAGCTGCTGCTGGAGCGCACTCCCGTTAATTTTGTGGGATACGTCGAGGCGCGCGAGGTGCCGTTGGGCGCGGTGGACGTTCTGGTGACGGACGGATTCACGGGGAACGTTTATCTGAAAGCCTGCGAGGGCATGGGCGCGCTGATGAAGGACGCGCTGAAGTCGATGTTCTTCGCGAATTTAAAGACGAAGATCGGGGCGCTGTGCGTCAAAAAGCAGCTCGGCAGCTTTACAAGGCAGATGGATTATAAGGAGATAGGCGGCTCGCCGCTTCTGGGTACGGCAAAGCCGGTGTTCAAGGCGCACGGAAGCTCCGACGCAAAGGCGTTTTTCGGGGCGTTCCGCCAGGCGAAGCTGTTTGTGGAGAACCACGCAATTGAAGAGATGACCGAAGCGATCGCAAAGCTGGGCGCTAATGAGGGCTGACAAATTTGCTCAAAGCCACGTTCGCAGAGAGCAACGCAAAACTCCCACAGCAAAGCAACGCTCGCAAAGAGCAGCGTAAAGCCCACGCAGGAAATTTTTCGCAACAAGCTCCCAAAGCGTAGTGAAACGGAGCTTTGGGAGCGCGG
>CAZKJC010000209.1:0-4885 GCA_964552995.1 uncultured Ruminococcus sp. | reverse complement strand
ACTTACCTTGAGGAAAGGGGTGTTGAGGTATGAGTTATCAGAGCAAGAAGCTGTGGGACGAGGTTCTCGATAATCTCGACCCGAAATACGCTAACGAGGCGGCGGAGCTGTTCGGAAAGCAGATCGGCGCCGACGATGAGGAATACGGCGAGCTCGTGCCGGTTCAGGCGCAGAGGCTTCAGCCGGTGCAGAGCAAAAAGCGCATTATCGGCAGTATTGTAGGATTCGCGGCTGCCGCGGCGGTGCTGGCGATTTCGGTTGTAACGGCTGTCAGGTATGTGAAAAACGACGATATTGTGGATTCCGACGCGAACGACAGTATTGTGTCGGAGTACGACGTTACAACGGAGGCTATAACCTATAAAAATATTCTTGATGATATCGAGCTGCCGACAGAACCCTCGCTTTACTCGGAGGACTACTCTATCTATGAGAAATATTTCTGCGGCAGGTGGAGGAACGCTCTTTCCGCAAGCGCCGCGGAAAGGGACAATATTTATTATGTCGGCTACGCGGCGTCGGATAATGTTATTTTCGGCGACTACTACCGCGGGTTCGGCAATGATCTTATAGGCTTTTATGAGGACGAACACGGCGCTTATATGTCGTCATTTGATTTTATGAATGACGATCCCGACGAGGTGTTCCGCGCTCTTATCGTATTCGCGCCCGCCGACGATCCCGATACGCTGTATTTGTTCTGCGATTATCCCTCCGACAGTGAAAACAGAACCGTGGCACCCGACACGGTATATGTCCGCGACGGAGAGTATACCGAGGAGAATAGCAGCGCGCTGAATTATTTTGGTATCCGCAAGCTGTGTAAGGAAATGGGTATCGATCCGGAGCGGCTGCTCTGCGATATAAGTTATGATGAGGAGGATATCCGGCAAACGCAATATGAGGGCGTTCTTTCACCGAGAGGCTGCAATATTATTATAAACGACCGCAGCGACAACAGGCTGGAATATGCAATGAGTTGCATGTTGGGGCAAAACCAATATTTCTATAATACTGTTATAACCAAGGAAAACGGAGAGTGGAGCGAGCCTGTTCTTGCGGACAAGGTCATGCCTTTTAATCTTTATGATTCTGATCTGATTTATGAAATTCCCGAGAATACCGGAGAGAAAGACTATTCCATTCTGGAGGAATATTTCTTCGGGGAATGGGATTGGCAGGTCGTAGAGGGTCAAGGCTCGGGCACAGTTTCGGTCATGTATTCCGACGGAAATATTGTCGGCAAAAAGCTCAGTGGCGTAAGCTCCGTGCCCCGCAATTCCGATGGAAAGATTGCTGGCGAGGAGCTAAGGGGCGATTTGATCTCCGTGTTCCGCAATGATGAGGGCGCGTATGCGTTTATGGACGACGGCGCGGTGTACTTTGTGCCGGAAAACAGCAGGCAGTTAATGTATTACATCTGGGGTGACGAACCCGGTCAGTATATGATCTACCGTCTGGGGTACTGCGCGACTGCGGAGAGCCGCGATTTTTACGGCGAGCTTACAGAGCTTGGCAGAAGCAGGCTGTTTGAAACGCTTGGCGATGGCTTTGAGAAATGCTACAACAACTTCATTGAATATTCACCTGTCTTTGAGATGAACGGCGCTTACTGGACGCCCATGACCGAAGAGCCCTTTATTTGCGCGGCAGAGGTGAGCGACAACAGGGTGGCTCTTGTTCAGAAATATTATGAGGACGGCGGCGAGAGCACTGCTTCCTGCGTGGTCGTTTTTGAGAAAAACGGCGGGGAGTGGGAGTATACCGATACCTATTATGATCTGGACTATGATTACACCACGCTTGTAAATTCTGACTATAATGACAATGATGATGACATGTTTGAGTTATACGAGGATATTTTCATCGGGGAGTGGATATGCGACAACGACGTCATTTATAACAATCGTGTGGTTTTCAGTTATTCCGAAGAGCCTTACGGAATGAGAACGCCCTATAAGGGAGACACCGGATATTATTTTTCAAGGATTGACGGCGGCGCGGGCGAGTTGTATTATATCCCGTATTCCGATACCGATACGATGTATTTCTACAATGAGGGTGTTCTGCTGTATGATGACAGCACCTTTGGCTATTCGACCAAGAAGCGGGAATATTCCTGGAAGTATTCCAGAAGTGAGACGCGGTTTGATACCGAGCTGCATGATATGATGACACTGGGCAGCTTCGGACGGGAAAAGCTGTTTGATATGGTCGGCGAAGATTTCAGAAATGAATTCCGGAGCGTTTATAACATGGATTATATCATTGACCATAACGGCGTTTCATGGAGCTCCGGCTTGCAGGGCACTTTATACCTGCCCTCCTTTGATCCCGTTCTTGTAAGCATGGACGATGAGCATATCGTGATCAGTCAGACCTACATTCAATCCTATCTATTTGACGACGGACATTACGATGACGCTGCCTTTGAGAAAGGAACATTGAAAAACTTTATTCTGACCTTTACAAAGCAGGACGGCGTGTGGACAGGCAATATCTCCGACGCGGGAGAAAGCGTTGACATGACGATCAGCTTTGAGATGGATATGAGCATTTTCCCGCACTTTATGGGTTCCTGGAGCGACGGCGAAACAAGCTATATATTGGACTACTACCGCGATTTCTGCGAGCCTTATGTAAGCTGGATAACAGGCTTTGAGGAAACCGATTCCATGTGGCTTATGCTTGTGCACCGCGTATCGGCGGGGTACAACAGCCCCGTTATTCCCGATGAAACGGGGGATACTCTGTTCGTTATAGAGAAGGACGATCCCGATACCGTGAAGCTGTACAGGTATGAGGACAGTCTGCCCACGGGAGATCCGCAGAGAATATTCACCCGTACCGGAACCGTTGACACCTCTCTTCCCGACAGGGGATATATCTCGATCTACGGGCTGTACGCGCTTATGGACATGATGGACACCGACGGAAGTCTTGAAAGGGTAATGAGAGAATACTGCTTTGACGGTTCGATCACTGCCGCGGGCGGGGAAACTCTCTACGCAGACCCGAACCAGACGTCAAAGCCCGAGTATGTCATTCTTGAAAGAAGCTATGATAAGATCAAGCTCGCCACAACGTTCTATAATGATAACAAGACGACGGCGTATGACTATATCGTTACATTCGGCATGAGCTATGGCAGTTATTATGGCGAACAATGGCATTTGTCCGCCTATGAACCGGCTATTTACGGGCTGGACGGCGCGGAGAAGGTGATGTGTTTAAACAGAGACCTCAGCTACTACGCCTTTAACAAGGAGAGCGACGGAACGCACCTCTATTACTACGACCAGTTTGACAATATCTTTTATGAGCTTGACGAGGAGGTGCGCGGCAATGCGGTTTATGTGATGGACGATTCCGATCTGCGGTACGGCTCAAATCTGTTTGTGGCGGAGACCGTCAGCGGCGCTGAGATCGCGGACATCGAATCATGGGTGATCAGAAGATATGTTGACGGTAAAGTTCATGACGTGGATTCCCGCCTCGGGGGATATTATGCCGAAATTCCCGAAAACGCGGCTGTGACTATGGTCATGAGGGGCGGCTACCTTGTTGTGAAATTCGAATATGACGGCGGCGAGCGCGGTCTGGTTTATTATCCGAGCGATATTTCGTTTACGCCGATAATGGTCTCCGACTATATCGAGATACTCGACGACGGCTTTGTTATCCGCGAGGACGGGGAGCCGAAAACCTATACCGCGGACGGCGCTCTTGAAAACGTTCTGCCTTTGCTTAAAAAACGGGCGGACAGCGCGTGGAGCACACTGGTGATGAGCACCGATCAGCTTAATCCCTCTATGAACGGTCTGCCCATAGAAAAGGACGGAATGACCTACTACCCCACCGATAACCCCCTTTTCCCCACCTATACCTCCTTTGAAAATTACCTTAAGGACGCCTTTACCGACGAGTTTGCCGAGGAACTGCTGGATAACTGCAACGTTATCACCTGGCACGGGTATGATTTGTACGCCGTCGCGGGCGGACGAGGCGGAGATATAACCGTTGCCGAGGTAAGAGAGAGCGAGCCGAGGTATATTGATGTGAATACCGCGGAGATCGTCGTTGACGTTTACCGCCGGACAGATATGGATACGGAAAATTGGGTAATGGGCGATGAGCCCTCCGAGACCTACTCCCTCTATCTGGAAATGACCGACGAGGGCTGGCGCTTCTCGAATTACTATCAGCCATATTAACAGCTTGATTTACTCGACAGTTTCTTTTAACCTCCCATAAATTTTTCGCCTCGATGTAATGTCGGGGCGAAAAAAATTGTATTTTGGGGCAATAAACCGATTGACAAAATCGGCGAACGGTAGTATAATAAATATATATTTTCTATGTACGGAGGTTTTTGTTATGGCAATTCTGGTAACGGGCGGAGCGGGCTTCATCGGCTCCCACACCTGCGTTGAGCTGCTTAACGCGGGGGAAGAGATCGTTGTAATGGACAACTTCTACAACTCAAATTCCCGCGCGCTCGACGGTATCAAAGAGATAACCGGAAAGAGCTTTAAATTCTATGAGGACGATATGCTGGATATGCCCGCGATCGACAGAATTTTCGCGGATAACGATATAGAGCAGGTCATTCATTTCGCGGGGTATAAGTGCGTTCCCGAGAGCGTTCAGAGACCGCTGATGTACTACTCCAACAACCTGCGCGGCACGTTCAATATCCTTGAAACAATGAAAAAGTACGGCTGCACAAAGTTCGTGTTCAGCTCGTCGGCTACGGTTTACGGTATCCCCGAGACCGTTCCCGTCAAGGAGGATTTCCCGCTGAGCGCTATAAATCCCTACAGCAGCACTAAGCTCATTATAGAAAATCTCTGCCGCGAGATGTACGCTTCGGACAGCTCGTGGA
>CAZKJC010000208.1:0-4911 GCA_964552995.1 uncultured Ruminococcus sp. | reverse complement strand
TTGAAATTCCCATTTAAATCATTTGCTTCTTGTCAACACTTTATATACAGGCTGATGCTTGCAAAGCAAGCACTAGCTTGTATAAAAAGTTATAGCAACGCAATGTTGAGGCAGGAATTTTTTCGCGAGAGCCCGACACGGTTCGCTCCGCGAAGCGGAGTGAGCCGCGTCGGGCGGGTCGCGGAAAATTTCAAATTCAGATAACGGAAAATTTCAAATTCAAATAAGGGGTATGATCTGTGAATATTACAGACTATTCAAGCGATAATTATAAAAAGCTGATAGAAATGATGGCGCGGGACGAGGAGTGCGTTCATTTTCTGTGGTGCTGCACCGAGAACAAGGTACTGCCCATCGGCGATATATTTATACCGGAGGACTGCTCCAACCCGCTGGAATACCTCAGAGGAAGCGGAATGATCGAGGATCCCTATATGGGAGCGTTCAATGTGTTCTGCGCGCAGGTAGAGGAGAGTATAGTCTGCGGCGGCACGGCGAACAGTATGGATATCGAGCTGCAAATGAAGCTGCCGAAAAGCGAACGGTTCTCCATGTATCATATGTTCGCCCTTTTCTTAAGGGACGGCGGCAGGGTCACGGATATTCATTTCTGCCTTAGACCCTGCTCGGAAAAGGAAATATTCGCGAAGCAGGTGGTAGACCTGTTTTCCAGCGATAAAAACCCCAGATTTTTCGAGCAGCGTATCAGGAATATGCTGGCGCGGAACAAGGACAGGAAAATAGCCTTTATACAGTTTGATGTGGAGCGCTTCAAGCTGATAAACGACAATCTGGGACCGGAGACGGGCGATGATATCCTCCGTTTTTTCAATGATTCCCTGAAACTTATCTGCGGCTCGGAGCAGCCCTTCTGTCGGCTCACCGCGGACGTTTTCATGATAGTGACTCCGTTTGAGGAAACGACCGAGCTTGTGAATTTCGTACATATGCTGGAAAGCAAGCTGAGCGACTACAACGGCATAGAGTACCGTCTAGTTTTCGGAATAAACACCACGGAAAACACAGAAAATATGAACACGCGGCAGATGGGAGATCACACCACGCTTGCCAGACAGTCCATCAAGGGCAACGCCCTTGAAAATATCGCTTTCTACAACGGGGATATGAAAACCACTCTCCAGAAAAAGAAAGTCATCGAGGACGATATGCACAAGGCGCTGCTGAACAACGAATTTGTAATGTTCCTCCAGCCCAAGCACTGCATATCAAACGGCAGGATAATCGGCGCGGAGGCGCTGGCGCGTTGGATACACCCCGAAAAGGGCATGATAAGCCCCATGGATTTTATTCCGGTTTTCGAGGAAAACGGGTTTATCTTAAAGCTCGACCAGGTGATATGGGAGAGCGCCTGCCGCAAAATACGCGAGTGGATCGACAAGGGCATCGAGCCCGTGCCGATCTCGGTA
This sequence comes from uncultured Ruminococcus sp., assembly GCA_964552995.1. GTDB lineage: Bacteria > Bacillota > Clostridia > Oscillospirales > Ruminococcaceae > CAG-115. Next base: position 3,484 of record CAZKJC010000208.1, on the reverse strand, counting down.
AATGTGTCGCGGGAGTATCTTCACAGCTTTGACGTGGTGGCGCAGATATTGTCGTATATCGAGAAGTACGATATACCGATAAAGCTGCTGGAGCTGGAGATAACGGAATCCATAGACTCGGAGGGCGTGGACGATATCGTAAAGAAGATGAAGAACGCCGGCTTTACCATGCTTATGGACGATTTCGGCTCGGGTTATTCCTCTTTGAATATGCTGAAGACCACCCAGTTTGACGTTTTAAAGATAGACCGCAGCTTTTTGTCGGAGTTTATGGATTCCGACAGGGGCAGAAAGATCATCTCGCACACCATCTCGATGTCCCATGACATCGGTCTTGACATCATAGCGGAGGGCGTTGAAACCGGCGAGCAGGCGCAGTTCCTCAACGAGTGCGGCTGTAACTCGGCGCAGGGGTATTTCTATTCCAAGCCTATACCGCCCGAAGATTTTGATAAGAGGCTTATTGAGGTAAATAAATAGTAAACGCGGCTTTCGGGATTGATCCGAAAGCCGCGCAGCTTGTACTAAGCAAAAAACTAAATTTTCCCCTCGCGGATAAGATCAAGCCTTAGCTCCTTGAGCTTGAGCCCGCTGCCGCCGAAATACAGCCTGCACACAACGAACCGCGCGTACATATTTACTTCGTGGGATATCTCGCTCCACTCGCCGTTTGTGCCGTTGTAGGTGTAAACTCCCGCGGGGAAGCCCGTTGTGAACAGCGTTACGGGTATCTGCGCGGTTGCGCTCAGCTCAGACGACGCGGAGATGGTAACGTTATATCTGCCCACCATATCGATATCGAAAGCGAAAACATAGGAGCTTCCCTTGTCAGTGCACACGTTATCCAGCGGGAGCACCAGCTTGCCGTTTACGGTGGGATAGAATATCACGTCCTTGGATTCGTAGCTGTCGTCCTCGTAGGGACGGTTGATTATCTCTATCTCGGGAGCGATGCCGCGCAGGCGCTCCAGAGCGCGGCTGCCGGTCAGCATACGGCAGACGTTGGCGGCGTTGCGCTGAAGCTCCCCGCGCGTGAGCGTTCCCGCCTCAAGCGAGGACAGCGTATTGTCGCCCGTAAGATTTTTCGACGCCTCGGCGCACACCATGTAAACGTCGTTCTGCGCCCTTGCCATCGCCGCGAAATTGTTCTCGCGCGGAGCTTCTCCGCGGTCGTTCATACAGCTCCACCAGTCGGTCATGACGAAGCCCTCAAAGCCCCATTCGCCGCGCAGTATCGTGGTGCACAGGTCGTAGCTGCCCGCCGTCCACAGTCCGTTTAGCGAACCGTAGGTGGTCATCACGGTGGAAGCTCCTCCCCGCTTTACGGCGATCTCAAAGCCCTTGAGGTATATCTCGCGCAGCGCCCTCTCGGAAATTACGGAGTCCATAGAGTGCCGCCCCGTTTCCCGGTTATTGCCCGCGAAGTGCTTTATCGTGCCCGTCACATGAGTGCGGTGAAGCCCGCGTAGCTCCGCGGCGGCGATAGTTCCCGTAAGATAGGGGTCCTCGCTGAAATACTCGAAATTCCTGCCGTTGAGCGGGTGGCGGTGGATATTCATGCCCGGTCCGAGCAGGCATTCAACGTTGTTGGAGGCTATCTCCACACCCGCAATGCCGAAAAGCTCCTCCACAAGCTCGGGGTCAAAGGTGCAGGCGAGCAGAGTGCCGTTAGGCAGACTGAAAGCCTTTGTGCCGCAGTCCAGACGCATTCCCGAGGGACCGTCGTCGCAGCAGCCCGCGGGTATGCCGAATCCCGCAAGGTTATCCGAAACTCCGCCGAAAGCGGCTGCCGTTCCCGGGGTCACCCTGGGGCTGCCCATTCCCTCGCCGCGGATAATGCAGGACAGATCGTCGTCGGAAAGCTGCGCGATAAAATCTCTCATCTCGCATTTTCCGTCCGCGACGTCCGCCAGCTTCAAACCCTTGTCGCTGCTGTAAGGTATCTCCTCGGGGAGATTTTCCGCGCGGCGCTCGTCCATATCCACCGTAGCGGTCGGAACGCTCTCCATTACCGCCTTAAAACCGCCGCCGTCCGGCTCGGGCTTTATCCTTTCAAACGGGAGCACGGGCGCGCACGCCTCGGAAAGCCGCTCCGTAACTACCGTGTCGGTCTGCTCGAAGCTGTAAACCTCTGCCGCGCTTCTAACGTCCGTTCCGACATAGAGGGTGAACGTTCCCGCCTCTCTTACATAGCAGGACTTATTGCCGGTCACTCCGCTGTCGTCATAGCTTGCCAGCTCATTCAGCGGTATCTCAAAGTGCAGCGTCTGCTCCTCCCCGACAGCCAGATTTTTGGTTTTCTTGTAGGCGCAAAGGCGGCGCAAAGGGTTTCCGAGCTTGCCCTGCGGCGCTTGGAAATACACCTGCACTACCTCTTTTCCGCTGTATTCCCCGATATTCTTCACGGTAACGTCAATAGATACCGCCGCGCCGTCAGCCGCCGCGGAGGTCTTTAGATCAAATTTTGTGTAGGACAGCCCATACCCAAAGGGATACAGCACCTTGTCCTTGGCAAAGGTCTCAAAATAGCGGTAGCCGACATAGATATCCTCGCAGTAAAACTCCCGTTGGGTATTTCCGAACCACTTAGCCGAGGGGTAGTCCGCAACGCTTTCGGCGATTGTGTCGGACAGCTTTCCGCCGGGGCTTACTTTGCCCGTCAGAACGTCCGCCGTTCCAAGACCGCCCGTCATGCCGCCCTGCCAGCCGTACATCACCGCGTCGGGCTTTATGAGCTTCACGAAGCTCATATCCATAATACCGCCTACGTTCAGCAGCACGGTCATTTTTTTGAAGCTCGCTCTCACCTTTTTGAGCATATCAAGCTCCGCTTCCGTCAGTCGGAAAGAGCCCTCGGTATCGGTGGAGTCCTGCTCCTCGCCCGCAGTCCTGCCGATAATGCAGAGCGCCGCGCCGGAATCTCCGGCTATTTTTTTCACGAGCTCCTCGCTGAGCGGCATTTCCTTTTGCGACCAGGGCTCGCCGCCCCAGCCCACGCCGGGGTCAAAGGGATTCTCCTTTTCCCACTCCGCGTAAACCCCGCGAAGCTCCTCGTTGAGCCGAATGCCGCACTCTATCAGTCCGTCGGTGATATTCCACACCCTGTCCACGTTCACCATGCCGCCCGAGCCCGTGCCGCTCTTGTAGTAGTGCTCCTGTATCCGCCCGAAGACCGCCAGCGTTTCCTCTTTCTTCAAAGGGAGCGCTCCGTTGTTCTCCAGCAGCACCATGCCCTCCGCAACGGTCCCGCGCGCCGCCGCGGTGTATTTGTTCCAGTCAAGCGTTATCTTTGCCATACTTTCCTCCCGTTTAAAGGTTTTTTATTATTGTAGCATATTTTGGGGCAAATTGGAAGTGGTTTATAATTTTTTATTTAAGATAAATGATAATTTATGCTGGCACGCTTATTTTGTTGGATTATTGTGTAGTTCCGTTCTATTGGTATGCGAAAGCGGAGCTTTCACGCGCTCGGACTGGGGCTGAC
>CAZKJC010000207.1:0-4926 GCA_964552995.1 uncultured Ruminococcus sp. | reverse complement strand
TGACGCAAAAACGGACGCGGGACGTGAAAAGCGGATTGCCTGGATGGTGGACAGGCTCAATAAAAATCTGAAACCTATGTAATAAAGTGCCCGACGGGAAATGACCCGTCGGGCGCGAATTTTATTCAGCGGGTCTCCGCTTTCATTTTTGCCTTGAATATCAACACTGCCGCGACCGTTATCACAAGAGCCCACGCGGCTGTCACTGCGAAATGTCCCCAAAACACCTCAAAATTCAGCGCCGCGGCGCAGCGGGCGGCATAAACTGAATGATAAAAGGGGAGCGCCTTGCATATTTTCAGCAGAACTCCTCCCGTGCCGTCGGGATCAAACCATACTCCCCCCAGAAACGAAGCGAGCGAGATAACTATCGAGCAAAGCCCTGGGGCGGCTTTCTCACCGAATAAGCTGCCGAAGAGCAGCCCGAAGCCTATCATCATTACCGCCGAGGGGATCAGCGCGAGCAGCGCCAGCGCCTGTCCCGCCGCGCTGAGTTCCACGCCGGTTATAAGGGAAACAACGAGCGAAGCGGCAAAGGTTATCAGCACCTGCGCCAGCGCGATCACCATGACAGGCGCGATATAACCCATAATGAAATCACCCGACCTCATGGGGGTAGTGTAAAGCCGCACCAGAAAAGCTCCCGCTCTGTCCTTCGCAACGCTCAGGCAGGTGAACAGCATTATAAACGTCAGCCCGAAAACCGCGATACCGCCCGACAGGTAGTCGATACGGAAAATGACCATTCCCGCTTCGGCGGGTATGCTTTCGTTGACGAGAGTCATTATGATCAGCATTACCAACGGAAAGCCCAGACAGAAAATATAGCTCAGCGGGTCGCGCAGTATCTCCTTGAAATTGCGCCGTGAAAACGCGATAACTCTGTTCATTGCGCCTTACCTCCCTCCGCTATTTTCACAAAGGCGTTCTCCAAGCCCTTTTCGCCCGTGAGCCGCTCTATTTCCTCCGGTGTTCCCAGGGCGGCGATCTTTCCCTTTATCATTATCGCTATGCGGTCGGAGAGCTGCTCCGCCTCCTCCATATAATGGGTGGTAAGTATAACGGTTATTTTCCCTTTAAGGGACTCTATCACGCTCCACAGCTCCCTGCGCGCAAGCACGTCAAGACCCAGCGTAGGCTCGTCGAGGAACAGCACCTTCGGCGAGGATATCAGCGCCATGGCTATTGACAGCTTGCGCTTCCAGCCGCCGGAAAGGGTCTTGGCGCGCCCCTTTGCCTCGTCCAGCCCGAAAAGCTTGGTTATCTCGGCAATGCGCGTTTCGGTCTCCTCTCTTGAAAGACCGTGTATACCGCAGATAAGCTCCAGGTTCTCCCGCGCGGTAAGATTCTCCGCTACGGCGGTATCCTGCGGGGAAACGCCTATCAGCCGCTTGACCGCGCCGCTTTCCCTCGCGCAGCTGTGACCGCCCACGAAGCATTCGCCCTCGGTGGGCTCCGACAGGCAGGACAGCATTCTTATAGTGGTGGTCTTTCCCGCGCCGTTCACGCCGAGAAGCGCGAAAAGCTCTCCCTCCTCCACGGACAGGTTCAGCCCGTCCACCGCGCACTTGTCCTTGTATCTCTTAGTGAGATTTTTCGTTTCTATTGCGCTCATTGCATACTCCTTTGCAGAACTTCGGGTCATAACGGGCTCGGGAGCTGCAACGATCCGCGCTATCTGGCTTTTCCCAGCTTGACGAGAGCTATCCCTCTGTCCTCGTCGCCCAGAATAAGCAGCGCGTCGCCCGTTTCCAGCCCGAATATCCTTCGGCATTCCTCCGGCAGCATTATCCGCCCCTCTTCGTCAATAGTGCTGAATCCGAACATATGCTTTTTTTCGGTCGGCGCTTCGGCTTTGCCGGTTATATCGCGCACCAGGCAGTCCACCGTAACGCCGTAGATATCCGCCAGCTTTATCACGTTTTCGATATCCGGCAGAGTTTCGCCTCGCTCCCAGTTTGCCACCGCCTGCCGCGAAACGCCCAGCATTTCCGCCGCCTGCTCCTGCGTTAGTCCGAATTCCTTGCGGTACTGCTTAAGATTATTGAACTCGATGCCCATTTTTTGCCCTTCCTTTCGGAACAGCTTACCCTGTTCCCATTATAAACTAATCTCCGAAGGATTTCCACCAATCGGAGATTACATAAATGTTAATTTTGCTTTACATTTTGACTGCCAGAATGGGATACCCCTCGATATATGGCTTTACCATATCCCCGTGAAGCTCCGCCTGCTCAAACAGCATATCCGCGAATCCGTCCTCATTAAGAAACTCCGTCAGCCTGCTCAGCGGCAGCTCGGACACCGACTTGCATACGGGCGAAACCGTAATGACCAACCGCTTGTCCAGTCTGTTCACTCTGAACGGCCATATCCTGCAATCAAAGGGCTTCATATCTCCCAGAACACAGCCCTTATCGCTCGCCATCGGGCAATAAACCACCTTATCCCCGTCGAACTCCATATCAAACACATACTCGTTTCCGCGCGGAACGAGTTTGCACTTATACCGCCCCTCGATATATTCCTTAAGCTCTCCGAATACCAGCGGTATCTCCCACTTGTCGCTTTCGTCAAAGCCGCAGCATACGCGGCATTTTCCGCAGGTCTCCCGCGATAATATTTTTTTCAGCATTTTATTCTCCTGATTTCAAAAAAATTTTGCAGCGCAAAGCCGTATAAAGGTTGACTTAGGCTATGATTCTGTGGAGTTATGTTGACGAGGAGCTAGTAATATATGTTGATGAGAGGTAAATGATTTAAATGGGAATTTCAAAATTTCGTCTAATCATACTCCGCTCCGTTTCGCTTCGCTCAACTACGCTGCGCATGCTTAGCCGAAACCGCGCAGCATTTGCCATACGGCAAATGCGCGACTTTTTGAAATTCCGATGCGTGGGCTTTATGTGATGCTTGGCGAATGTTGCTTTAATACGTGGGCGGAATGTGGTCGTTGTCTTATATCGTCGCCGCTATCTCCCACAAATAAATCGAAGCCACCGTTCCGTATGGCGAATACAGCTCCTTGAACCGCTCCATACCGCACCTGTCCTTTGGGTCGATACCATGCAGTATCGACAGCCCCTTTCTTATCCCGAAATCCGAAAGGCTCAGAATATTCATTCTTGAAAGGCAGAATATGCCCGTCATCTCCGCCGTCCATTCGCCGATACCCTTTATCCGCGTAAGCTCCTCGGTAAGCTCTCTGTCGGAGAGCGCTCCTGCCCACTTTTCCGACAGCTCACCCGAAACGAAAAGCTCCGCGCAGCGCGCTATGCATTCCGCCTTGCTTTGTGATAAGCCGCACTGCCTGAGCCTTTCGGCGCTCCTCATTTTCTCGGGAACGATCTCCCCGAACTCCGTTACTATCTTTCCCCAGAGTGTGTTGCAAGCCTTCATGGAAAGCTGCTGATTAACAATACTATAACACAGACCCTCGAAAAAATCTCCGAAAACCTTGCGCTTCACAAAGCCGCGCTTCGCGATAAATTCTCCGAGCTTCCCGTCGCGCTTTGAGAGATATCTTGTCTGCTCCTCGCCGTATTCAAAAAACATTATGCCCCCAGAAATATCTGCACCCAATAGGGATTATATCCATCGTGATAATACCCTATACCTATATACGCCGCCTCCGCGTTGAGAATATTCGCCCTGTGGCTGTAATCGTTCATCCAGGAGTTCAGCGCCTGCTGTGCCGTAGGGTAATAATACGCGATATTCTCCGCTCTGACATTGCGCTTTATCCCCGCTTCCTCCAGAAGCGTGTACCACCTTGTCCCGTTCGGACGTGTGTGGGAGAAATAGCCCGCGCACTCCCGCGCTCTCTGCTGCGCTATATCCGAAAGCTCCGACATTTCATACAGCGCCGGCAGACCGTATTCCGCCCGCACCGCGTTTACCGCTTCAAGCATAGCCTGCCGCTGCGGCTCGTCGTATCCCGTGCTTGTTTCGGCGGGAGCTTCGGGCTGCTCGTCCGCTTCTATGGGTTCTTCGGTCAGCTGCTTGTCCTCTTCATGGGGAACTTCGATCGGCAGTTCTTCCGTTTCGGCGGGAATTTCCGACGGCAGCTCGTCCGTTTGCGCTTCGACCGATTGCTCGTCCTCCTCGGGAGCAGCTTCAACAGACGGCTCGTCCGTTTCTGTGAGAACCTCCGCGCCCTCGGCGGACTCCTCCGACGATCTCGCGCCGATCTCGCCGCTTTCCTCTGCCGCTGCGGGCTCTGCTGTGATCTCGCGTGATTCAAAGCTTTCCGCGCTCTCCGCGCCGTCGGTAGTTCCATCATAATATACCGCCGAATATGCCGCGGGCGCGGTGAAATCATACGCATGGAAAGCAAAGCTTTCCGTTACCGGCTCCGCGGCTAAGCGCGAAAGCTGCTCCTCTTCCTCCGAAACGCCGCTCACCGCCGCCGCAACGCTGACGGTAAGCGCTATACAAGTCCCGCACATAACGGGGATAACATACCTTAAATTTAACTTCATTCAAAACTCCTGATTTAAAAGAATTTTTTTGCGACCCGGTCGAGTAACACTCCGCTGCGCTCCGCGTCACTCAACCTCCCGCAAAAAATTTCCTGCGTGGGCTTTACGCTGCACTTGGCTCGCGTTGATTTCCTGCGCGAATCAAAATATAGACTTTTTTCCTATCTATTATACAACATTTGATAAAAAATGTCAATACGGTTACAAAAAGATTACAAAACGGTTACAAAAAACGGTTTGTATAAAAACTATAGCAACATAAAGCCCACGCCGCCGAATTTCAAAAAGTGCGCATTTTGCCTTAAGGGCAAAATGCGGCACGGTTTCCGCCAGACATGCGCAGCGAACGAACAAGGGTTTTGCGCAAAATTCGCGTAATTGCTTATGGCGTTTTGTTGAGCTTTGCGCAAAACTCCGTGAGTGAGCGGAGTATGGCTGGCGGAAA
>CAZKJC010000206.1:0-4970 GCA_964552995.1 uncultured Ruminococcus sp. | reverse complement strand
CGCTCCTCAGTCGCTCACTTCGTTCGCTCCCTGCGGGCGATTGCGGAAACCGTGCAGCATTTGCCATTCGGCAAATGCGCACTTTTTGAAATTCTGATGCGGGGGCTTTATGTCGCTGTTTTTTTATCCATTTTGACAAAAATGACCGCAGCCGGTGCAGGGCTGCGGTCAATCTATTAAATCACTATCACGCGTTAATGCTTAAGTGCTCGGAGGAGCCTACCTTACTTACAAGCCCTCCCCTGCTGCCGTAGGCAAGTCCCTCACCTGTGAGGAACTCGAAATTCATTTCGGTTTCCTCAATGATAACGTCGCCGTCGCCGTACATATCTCCCACGCCTACTACCGAGCCTCCCTCGCAGTACTGCTTAAGCACGGAATTTCTCACATGACAGTTCAGGCTGCCGCCGCGGCTTCCTATGCAGTTTATGGTGCGGCCCCTCATAACGCCCTTCATAGTGCCGCTGGACATCATGATCCGTCCCGTGCCCTTTTCGACAGAGCCTATCCCCGCGATATTTATTCCGCTGAGATCAGCCTCCAAGGCATAATTTTTCAGGTCAATATCCGTTTCTCCATTAAGCGAGCCTATCGCCACAACATCGGGTGCGTTTATCCGAACGGTGCATTTGCAGCCCTCTATATCAACAATGCTGCCGCCGTTGGCAATGCCTATTCCCACGCAGCTTCTGCCGCTGCAATTTACATAAATATCGCCGCTCAATATCCTTATGACCTTTGACAGCTCGTTTTTGCCGCCTCCTATCGCGGTCACGTTGTCGCCGTTTGCCTCAACGACAAGCTTGCCCTCGACCTCGATAACTATATTGCCGGGGTTGCTGCCGCTGTCCGTTCCGATGGCGTAGCAGTCGGCTCTGTTTGAAATGACCCTGAGCATTCCGTCGCCCGTCATATGCAGCGAGGCGCTTTCGGGAACGTGTATCCCCTTTCCGTTAAGCTCGTTTTCGCCCTTTATCTCCAGCTCCGCCTCGGAGCCCTCGCCGAGGGAAATTATCGGGTACTCGCTGTCGTTTTTCATATACGCGTCATCAAGCGTGATCTTTGTCTTTATGCCGTTTTTCACCATTATCAGCGCTTTTGAGGAAACGTCCGCGCCGCCCTTTATCGTAACGTGCTCCGACTCGACCACTATCGAATTGTAGCAGTCCTTTATCGTGTGCAGGTCAATGACCTCGTTTTCGGCGGCATGGTAGGGTGTGGAGATGCTCGCGGAATTTGCCCGATATATCGTTTCAATGTCGCTGCGGATATTTTCCGAGATATCAAGCAGCATTACCGGCTTGGGGCGCGAAACGTAATACCCCTGGATAAGATCGGAGCCGAGCTGTATCATCGTTTGCAGCTCGTCGTAGGTCTCTACGCCCTCCGCGAGAGCCTGATAGCCGTTCTCGTGGATAAACTCGATTATCCCCGAAACCAGCTTTCTCATCTTGGGCTTGGCGTCTATCCCCTGGATAAGCTCGCGGTCTATCTTTACATAATCGGGACTGTACCGTATCAGGTTCGAGGTGTTGGAATACCCTGTGCCGTAATCGTCTATCGCTATGCGGATATTGCACTGCCCGAGGCGGTCGCGTATCGCCGCGATCCTCTCGTCGTCAAGCTCGGTCTGCTCGGTGAACTCGATGACCATTTTCTCCATCAGCTCGCCGTACTCGTTTTTCAGCGCGTTCCAATCCTTATCGGTAAGCATATGGGCGGTTATAGAGTTTACAAAAAGCTTGCGCGTCTTGAGCATATCCTGGTTCTTTTCGATTATGGAGAGCGCGTTGCGCATGGTCGCCGACTCGATATCGTAAAGCCGCTTCGCCTTTTCGGCGCAGTCCAGTATCTCAAGGGGGTACATACCTATGCTGCTGTCGCTTCTCATAAGTATCTCGTAGGCCACTATGTCGCCGTTGTGAGCGCTGACGATCGGCTGAAAATGATACAGAAAAAGATTTTCGTTGACAAGGCGCAGGAAGCGGCTCATCTGCTCGAATTCGGTCTTGTTGCTCTCGTACTGCTCGCTGGAATAGCCCAGCACGCTGCCCGTGCCCTGCAGACACGCTTCGTAAAGCGCAAACTCCGCCGTGCTTATGCGGCGCGCGGAAAAGCTGTCCTCCGAGCCTATGCCCGCGGAAAACGTGATATAGCTCTCCAACGGCTCTTCTGAATTTTTCACCACGTTCTGGAGCCTTGTAAGATACTCCGCGCCATCGCCGCTGAAATCCGGTATATACAGCCAGAAGCGGCAGCTTGAATGCTCGGACAGCATGGCGTTTTCGGGGGTGAATCTCAATATCGCCGTCAGAGCCTCGAACACGCTGAACTTCGAGGGTACCCTGCCGTCGGACATCTGTATCTCCAGCAGCGCAAGCAGCGACGGGGCGGTATTCCGTGTGATCTCAATTATCATCTGCGACATATCGCATACAGGAAGTATCGAATCGTTCTCATGCTCGCGCTCATAAGCGCCGCGCTTGAGTATGCCGGCGGTATACTTCTCGTCAAACGAGATGATCTGGACCGCCGCCTGCGAGCCGGCGTTGTTGCCTACCTTGCCCAGCAGCTTCAGCATATCGTCGTAATCCGCGTCGCTCCCCAGCCCCGCGAGAGCTACGGCGTTATCGTCCAGGTATACGTTGCGGGTCTCGTGGCAGATAAGAAAGCCTCCGATCTCGGGGCAAAATTCGGTTATCTTCGGCCAAGCCGTACCAAAAACGGTATCCCAAGCCATTTTCTCGTTTGACACCATATCATCTCTTTTCCTTATATGAATTTTTACAGTTATAGTTATATTATACAATACTTTCTCTTAAAAAGCAAGCACTTTTGAAAAAATATCCAACTTTTTTCGGAAATTCGATTGCGACACAAAAAAGCGAACCGCCGCAGGGGCGATTCGCCGGTCTGTATATAAAGCGTTGATCTTGGCTGTTATGCTTTTAAGTTATGTTGACGGGGGCTGTAATATATGTTGACAAGGAGTAAATGATTTAAAAGAATTTCAAAATTTCCGCAAGCACTCTCGGTCACTTCGTTCCCTGCCAAGTTTTGCGCAAACAGCCGCAAAATGCTATAAGCTGCCACGCGAATGTTGCGCAAAACTTCCGATTGCGGAAACCGTGCCGCATTTTGCCATTAAGGCAAAATGCGCACTTTTTGAAATTCTGATGCGTGGGCTCTATGTTGCTATACCAAATATCAAGAGATGATCTCCGCGGCTTCATGGAAAGCGGCTAATTCCTCGATCGCAGTATCAATGCCTTTGTGATCATTAAAATCGGGGACGAATATATTCCTCTCCTTAATAATAAATTTTTTTCTTCTCCAGTCCATCTTGCAGTCTAAATAACCGACAAATCGATTTCCCACAAGAATTGAAAGAGGCCATTTCATTCCCTTTTTCTTGAAATACTCAAAAGTAAAGGAATAATCAAAAAATGTTTCAAGCCAGGTCTTGTCTCTCACAATGACGTCCATTGGTGATATAAGCCGAACTTCACAGCGATCCGCGTCTGCTTTTTCATTCAGAAGCGATATTTTGGACGAATGGATATAGTAATATTTGCGACCGATTTTATACGAAAGCTTTATTATCTTCTTTTCAGACCCCAACTCCTCAAAAACGGGCAGAATATCGGCGGTCTTAAAACCGGATATATGGGAAACGTGAACCGGATCGGTCACTCCTAATGACGCTATCAGCTTTTCAACTATACGCTTTACAGCTTGTTTCTCATCAATGGGATCGTTAGTCCAATCGGGAAAGCCTATCTTTTCTTTTAAAATATAAACAGGCTCTCTGAAGGTTCCGGGATTTCTGCCGCAAGTCAAAAGGTCTCCCCTGCGGCATAATCTGTAAAAAGCACGGAATATAGGCAAATTATAGCTTTGGTCGTGTTCCCGCCTATATTTATCCCATTCAAAAGATAAATTCAAATTCTCCCAAATCTGATTGGCGGTCAATCCGTCAAATTCTATCAGTCTTTCTTTTAATTTCTTTTCCGCCGCCCGTATCTCGGGGCTGTCTCCCGCCGCGAGCCAGCCTTCGTCGGAATCTCCCCATCTCACAATGCCTTTTGTTGCGTTCTTATACAACGAATACTCATCACTTGGTATAAGAAACATATTACGCTTAAACGTCCACGTTTCGACGACCTTAAATTCTTTATATGCCGCAATATCCAATTGTTCCGCTTTAAAATCTTTTTTCCTGTTCCAAAGCATCATATATTGATTCAGATGTATTGTAGGATTCGGGTCGTATTGCAATCCGCAAATGTCCGATACAATACTCTCGATACTGCCGGAGCTCTTATGCAGCAAGTGCTGACTATCCAGAATAATATTGCGCATGACATTTATATCATAAGTTGTATTACTCATAAAATGCACCTTTCCTTTGAGGTATTTCGCGCTTGCGCGAAATCGAATCGCCGATCTTCTATTATACGGGAACAGGCAAATCGAAATCCAATCTATCAAACTTCCTCAGGATATCCAGATCGCGTATAATAAAATTACTGCCCCAATAATAATTTCCGATCGTCTGTTCCGCTACACACCACCGCTTGCCATCGGGATGGGGGTTGCTCTGTTCATATGCGTCAAGCTCCTCATCGGAAAGGAGCTTAAACTCGCGTGTGTTGAGAAGCGAGTCAACTATCGTATCCAGATTCATATCCACAGTGCGTCTGCATTCCGGATAAAAACTGCTTTCCGGCGAACCAACAAAATAAACCGGCAGCGGCAGCCAAGCCGGATATGTTGCAGGGTCAAACGCTTTAATATTCAGCGGCGCGGGATCGTAGGGATAACCATGGAGGAGAACTTGCCCGCACTTTCTGTACCGCTCTTTCAAGCCCTCCGCCTTACGATAGATGTCGCTGCCCTCGTCCGCGTGCCCGAGAATGAAGTCCGCAAGGCGCTTGGTAACTCCGATGTCGGCTTCCGCCGCTTTCCCG
>CAZKJC010000205.1:0-5003 GCA_964552995.1 uncultured Ruminococcus sp. | reverse complement strand
CCCCTCTCCCCCGAAGGTGTCAGCCCCGACACGAGCGCGTGAAAGCTCCGCTTTCCCAAAATAATTGAGAGGATAAACATAAAAATCCGATTTTAACATAACAATAGGGGAGCAACACAATAATCCAACAAAATAAGCGTGCCAGCATAAATTATAATTTTTATCAACTACCGAAAAAGCCGACCGCCCGAAAATTCGGGCGGTCACTTTTAATAAAGCTGATTAAGAATAATATCCGGTATATTGTACAGTGGTGCCTGTACCTCCACTGCACCGATATTGAACGCCTCCATAGGCATTCCGTACACCACGCAGCTTTCCTTGTCCTGACCTATGGTGAACGCTCCCGCGTTCCGCATTTTAAGCAGTCCGCTTGCACCGTCGCGCCCCATTCCCGTAAGAATAGCGCCGATCGCGTTCGCTCCCGCGACCTCCGAAACGCTGTTGAACATCACGTCCACCGAAGGGCAGTGCCCCGAGACCTTCTCTCCGTTTTTCGACGTAACATAATATCCGCGGGCGTCCCTGCAAAGCCGCAGATGATGCTCACCCGCGCCAATGATGATCAGACCTCTTCTCAGTCTGTCGCCGTCCTCCGCTTCCTTGACCTGCATTTTGCAGTTGCGGTTCAGCCTTTCGGAATACAGCTTGGTGAACCCCGCGGGCATATGCTGCACTATGATAACGGGCGGCGTGTCCTCGGGGAACACCTTTACCACCTGCTCCAGTGCCTCCGTGCCGCCTGTCGACGCTCCCAGCGCGATTATAACATCGGTCTTGCGGAACTTCGTACCGTTGTGCGGCAGCACGCGGCCGCTCTGTCGGAAAGCGGGCTGCTCCGGAGCCTTCGCCGGTGCCATAGTCGGGGTCGTGGCGGAAGGCGTGGAAAAAATGGAGATGGGACGTATCGTGGTTTCGGGCTTTTCGGTCTTTTCCCTCCTGTCGGGAACTGCTCCGAGCCCGCCCGCCGCGGGTCGGAAGCCGACCTTCCCTATCATACTGCCGCCCTTTGCGTATGCACGCTTTATCGCCGTGCAAAGAACGTTCGCAAAGCGCTCCATATCGGAATTGGTACGGGCTATCGGCTTGGGAACGAACTCTATCGCGCCCGCGTCCAGCGCAGCTTTCTTGTGCACTTCGGAGGAGGAAACGATCAAAGTCGGAACATAGTACTGCGGCAGCAGCTTTTTGAGAAATGCCACGCCGTCCATACGCGGCATTTCTATATCCAGCGTCATGACATCGGGCTCATATTTAAGTATCAGGTCCCGTGCGGAATAGGGGTCGCCCGCTGTTCCTACAATGTCTATCTGAACATCTTGGCGAATATAGCGCGAAAGCACCTCTCTGAAGAGGATAGAATCGTCAACCACCAAAAGTTTAATTCTTCTCATAAAAATGCTCCGGAAAAATGAATTAGTGTTAAAGGATAGCCCGTTTTATATTTTATGGGGAAACGAGCCGCGTATGCCCGAAGCGTTGCCGTACGGCACACGTTTACGCCTTCACACTCTTGCGGTATATAGCGGGCTTGACATATTCAAACCGCGTTTCGTTGCGCTGAATGCTCTCCGCGTGTCCGATATAGAAATATCCGCCCGGCTTTACAACGTCGTAAAATCTCTCCACAAGCGCGGCCTTGGTGGGCTGATCGAAGTAGATCATTACATTGCGGCAGAAAATATGGTCAAAGGGATTTCTCTTGTATTTGTCGGGCATGGGGTCCATCAGGTTGAAGGTCTTGAAAATGACCTCGTCCTTTATCGCCTGGCATATCTCGTAGTGACCGTTACCCAGGTTGTTGAAGTAACGGGATTTCCACTCGTTGCTCAGTCCCTTCATTCCGTCCTCGTGATAGATACCCTCTTTAGCCTTTTGGATAACGCTCTGAGAAATATCCGTCGCAAGAATGCGGGTGTCCCAGTTTGCCTTGTCGCGCCCGAAATATTCGTCGATCAGCATAGCGGTGGTGTAGCACTCCTCGCCGCTTGAACAGGCGGCGCTCCATATGCGCAGAGTTTTGTTCTGCTTGTTCTGCTCCACCATATAGGGCAGTATGGTATCCTTCATAAAGGTGTAGTGCTCCGGCTCGCGCATAAAGAAAGTGTGGTTTGTGGTGAGCTTGTTAAGTATCGTTGTTACCTCCGCTCCGGAGGTATCCGCGAGGACTGCGTCTATATACTCGGTATAGCTTTTGAACCCGCGGTCGTTGAGCATATTTCCCAGCCTGCCCTTTACAAGGACCTTTTTTGACGCGAGGTTTATGCCGAAATTATCGTGCATATAGGCTACAAGCCGGTCAAATTCCTTATCTGTTATATCCAGTGACATATACCTATGCTCCCGTCAAGGAGCATGCCTCCTTTCGGGTTTTGTGCTCTGCGTCCGTAAGGGCGCAGCACAAAACATGCAGAAATACTGTTTACATCTCCTGCTCGTCAAGCAGCTTAGCAACATCAAGGATCAGCTTAGTGGTGTCGTCCGATCTTATCATATACTGAATGAAATCATTTGTGTTCACCGCGTTGTTGTCGGGCGTCGCGGAAATTTCTCCGGTATGAACGTCCTCCACGTCCGCAACGCTGTCAACGATTATTCCCACGGAAATATCGCCCAGCTCCAGAATGATTATGCAGGTGCGGTTGGTGTAGGGTATCTCGGGCTTTCCGAAGCGCGTTCTTATATTGATTATGGGAACGACCTTACTGCGCACATTGATAATACCTTTTATATAGGCAGGAACGTGGGGGATCTTTGTGATCCGCTGTATTTCGATGATCTCCTTTACATACTGTATCTCAATGCCGTAAACCTGATCTCCTATATTAAAGGTCATAGCCTTGCCGAGGACGCTGTTGTCAGCCAGCAGCTTTCTGTCCCCCGACTGCTGCTTGGCAACCGCCTCTTTTATAACGTCATTAGTCATACCATAAACCTCCCTTTAACCGATAAGTGTGTTGGTGTAAACTATAAGAGAGATGCTGCAGTCGCCCATGATAGTACAGCCCGAAAGACCCTAGTCCTTAATGTTGTAGCGCGAGAGATACTTCGGGAAAGGCTTTACGACAACCTGCTGTTCGCCTATGAGCTTGTCCGCGAACAAGCATACCGACTTATTATCCGCCTCAACCAGCAGCAATATACCGTCCTCAAGATTGGTGACCTCGGTCTCTATGCCGAATTTCTCATGCATTCTGAGAATAGGATAGCATACGCCGCGTATCATTATCATTTCATTTCCGCCGGTATCGCGCAGAATCTGACCCGCTTCCGCCTTGAAGCTCTGGTTGATGGTGGATATCGGCACGGTAAATACCAGATCGCCGCAGGTGACCTCCATACCGTCGATTATCGCCATCGTGAGCGGTATCTTTATAATGAAGCTCGTACCCTCGCCCTTGGTGGAATCCACGATGATAACGCCGCCGCACTTTTCGATGTTTGCCTTTACAACGTCCATACCGACGCCGCGCCCGCTGAACTCCGTAACGGTCTCGTTGGTGGAGAAGCCGGGGAGCAGGATAAGGTTCTGTATTTCCTTATCGGTATATTCGCTTTCGGGCTTGGTGAGCACACCCTGCTTTCTCGCCTTATTGAGCACCTTTTCGGGATCGATACCCTGACCGTCGTCGGAAACGGTAATGATTACCTCGCCGCTGGCGTTCTGCGCGATGAGCTTCAGAGTGCCCTTTGCGGGCTTGCCCGCGTTTATTCTGTCCTCGGCATGCTCCTCGATACCGTGATCCATACAGTTTCTTACAAGGTGCATCAGCGGATCCTGGAGGCTGTCAACGATGGACTTGTCGACCTCTGTCTCCTCGCCCTCGATAACAAAGTCGACCTCCTTGCCCAGCTTTTTCCTCATATCGCGCACGATCCTGTTCATCTTCTGGAACACGCCCGCGAGCGGTACCATTCTTATGGACATGACCGTATCCTGAAGCTCGCTGGTGAGCTTTCTCAGCTCTCTTGCCGCCTTGTTGAAGCTCTCCAGCTCCAGACCCTCGAGGTCGGGATTGGAAATTACCATCGACTCGGTGGTGATGATCTCGCCGACTATATCATGCAGCGCGTCCAGCTTTGCCAGGTTTACGCTGATAAGGCTCTGCTTCTGCGCGCCGCCCGACGCCTGTGCCTGAGCCACCGCCGCCTGCGCCTTTTCTATCGCGGTGGGAGCCGCGGGAGCGGGCTTGGGCTCCGGCGCCGGCTCGGGAGCTGCCTTTTCGGGAATTACTTCCTTTACCGTTTCCGGCTCGGGCGGGAGCTCCGCCGCGGGAGCGGGAGCTTCTGCGGGCTTCTCGCCGCCTCCCGTCTCAATTACCTCGTATGCCTGGACGTTCAGTGCGCTCTCTACCTGTTTGAGGATAGAATCCGTATCGTCTATCGGAACGAACGTGATAAGGAAGCCCTGCTCCATAATGATCTTTGAGGATTCGGAGTTGGTTTCCACATCATTGGGCGTAAACTCCAGGAAAGAGCAGTCGTCCCTTATGGTGTTTATCAGCAGGAAAGCGCGCAGATTCTCCATCTGGCAGCCTTCTTCAAAGTATACCCTTACCGTGGTCTTGGGCTTTTCGTCGGCAGCGGGAGCGGAAGCCGTGCCGGAGGTCTCGCCGAGAAGCGTGTCGCGTCCCTTCATAAGCCTGTCTATCAGATCGTCGAAGTCCATCAGCTCATATTCTCCGCCGACATGGTTCTGGATAGCCTCGATCTGTGCCTTATAGGAGTCGGACACCTGGAATACCAGGTCGTACACGAAGCTTACGTCCGTGATTATGTCCGGATTTTCACGGATAACGAAGAACATATCCTCCGCCTTATGCGCAAGCACCGAAAGATTGTCAAACCCCATCATTGCCGACGATCCCTTGATCGTGTGCATTATGCGGAAAATCTCCTTGATGTCATCGCTCTCGAAGGCGTTAGCCTGCTCTGTGCGGAGCAGTATTTCATCAAGCTGCTCCAGAAGAGAGTTCGTTTCATAGAAGTACATGTCAAGCATA
>CAZKJC010000204.1:0-5073 GCA_964552995.1 uncultured Ruminococcus sp. | reverse complement strand
AGGTGTCAGCCCCGATTCGAGCGCGTGAAAGCTCCGCTTTCGCAAAATAAAAGAGCGGATAAACATAACAAATTCAACTTCAACAAATTAAAAGAAGCTCCACATTGCAAATCTAACAAAATAAGCGTGCCGGCATAAATTATCATTTAACGCACCATTCCGCTCTCGCGGAAAATTTTTTGAGACAAGGAGAAAGACATGTATGATCTGGTGATATTTGATCTTGACGGCACTCTGCTGGATACGATAGGCGATCTTGCGGCGGCGGGCAATCATACGCTTAAAGAGATGGGAATGCCGCAGCACAGCGAAGAGAAATACAAGCTGTTCGTGGGGAACGGTATCCCCAAGCTGATAGAAAGAATGCTCCCCCCGAACCACAGCGCGGAGGAAGAAACGCAAGCGCTTGAGATATTCTCGGAGTATTACGGAGCGCACAAGTCGGATCGGACAAAGCCCTTTGAGGGAATGAGAGCGCTGCTGGAGGAGGTAACGGCGGCGGGAGTGACCTGCGTGTGCAATACGAACAAGGCGCAGGAGTTTTCGGAGGAGCTGATAAAAAAGGCTTACGGCGAGCTTATAAGCGAGGTGGCGGGAGCAGGGCGCGGCTTTCCCGTTAAACCCGCGCCCGACGCGGCTCTGGAGCTTATCGGACGATTCGGCGGCAGAGCGCTTTATGTGGGCGACAGCGGGGTGGATATGCAGACCGCCGCAAACGCGGGCGCAGACGCCTGCGGAGTTCTGTGGGGCTTCAGAAGCAGGGACGAGCTGGAGAGCTTTTCTCCGCGCTACATAGTTCAAAACGTTGAGGAACTGCGCAGGGTGATCCTTGAAAGATAGAAAAATATGTAAAAAATGTGGCGATGGGACTGAAAAACTGAGGAAAAATTATTGACAAGCGGGCGGAAACGTGGTATAATAAATCTTGTTTTAAGGTTCGCGTATTTCGGCGCGAGTCTGTGTTCCCGCGTTTCGGCGGGTATTAAGGAGGATTTTATGAAGCTTTCAAGAATTTTGACCACGGCAGCGGCTGCGGTCGCGGTAACAGCGGCGATGACCGCTTCGGCAAGTGCGGAGTATAACATCGTTGACGGCGTTCAGCCCTGGATCGACCAGAGCTCCGGCAACTATCTGGTTATTCTGTACAGCACCGGCACAGCTCCCGACGACGTAAAGGCGGTCGACCTCGGTCTTTCCGTTGCCGATGTCGGACAGATCAACTCGGCTAAGTTCACATTTAAGGTAGACGACGCCGACGGTATGATGGACCTCGATTACGGCGGGTGCATAGGCTCTTCGGCTCACGAGTGCGTAAACAACCCCGGCGGTTCCGACCTTTACAGCAAGTACAACTGGGTCACCGAAGAGTGGTATGGCTTCGAGGACGAAGACCTCGATATCAATACCCTGGCGACCGATAAGGGTATACAGTCCGTAAAGGAAGGCGACCTTACATATTCGGTGACCGGCAAGATCACAAACGCGGTAGCAAACGGCGATCTTGACGACCTGACCTCTTTCCGCGTATTCTGCTCGGATTGGGGCATTATGTCCTACACAACAATGGAGAAGTCGGAGTTCTTCGACGCTTCCGGCAACCTGGTACTGGCACTGGACGGAAACGGCAACGTTCTTTCCACCACATTTGATCTGGGAAGCTCCAACAGCGACGCTCCCGCGGCGGACGACAACAATGACGCTCCCGCTGCCACACCCTCTGCTCCCGCAGCAAGCGACAGCAAGGGCTCGCCCGATACCGGCGTTGAGGGCGTTGCGGCTCTCGCAGGCGTTGCGATCATCGCGGCTGGCGCCGTAGTATTGGCAAAGAGAAAGTAAATTGCAAATTTTTAGTGGGAGTGCTTCGGCGCTCCCACGAATTTGTAGAAAAAGTCCAATTAAGAGAAAGATTTTAAATCAGAAACGATCTTTTTTAGATAGTGGTTTTTCAACAGACTTACGGCAGCCCCGATGGGCTGCCGTATTGCTTTATGCTATCGCATATCTGAGTATTGCCGCCGCGTCGAGCGAGTTGACATTTCCGTCGCCGTTGAAATCGCCCTTTGAGCCGCTGTCTGTCTGCGTAACGATGTTTTTCAGCAGTATCGCCGCGTCCAGAGCGTTCACAGCTCCGTCGCCGTTAAGGTCGCCCAACATTTCATTGTCGGGCTCCGAGGGCACTGTGGGCTCCTCGGGCTTTGCGGGTGCGGGAACGGCATTCGCCATCGCCTCAACAACAGCGGGGAATTTCCATGTCAGATTTCTTCTGTCAAGCAGCCCGAACGTTTCCCCGTCGGAGGACAGATTGCCGTTATCCCACCAGAAGCACCTGATACCGCGCTCATACGCCGACTTTACGAAATATCCCGCGTGTCTCGCTCTCGCCGCGGTGTTATTCTGATCCATCGAGCCGAACTCTCCTATAACTATCGGCGCTTTGTTCTCGCGCGAGAAAGTCTTAAGGTTCTCCATAAGCTCGTCAAGCGTTTCCTTGTCCTTGTCCGAGCCCCATTCCTTTGTGGGAGTCGCCCAGGTTATATCTTTAGTGGTAAACGCCTGCGGGTCGTAGCTGTGGATTTGTATGATGATATGGCTGCGCACGGTATCCTCCGGCATGACAAAGCGGTTGAGCGTAGTGCCCGACCAGCCCGCGGAGTAGGTCTGCACCATCAGGTTCCTCACGCCGTTGTTGCCGCCGGTAAGACGAACGGTATCGACAAAAAGCTGGTTGAATTTGTTCGCCGCCTCGTAAGCGTCGGTGTCGTTGGATTGCGTCCAGTTTCCCGCCTCGTCGCGTATCTCGTTGTACGCCTCGAATATCAGCTTGTCGCCGTAATTGCGGAAGCGCCGCGCGATCTGCTCCCAAAGCGTTGCAAAGCGCTTTTCGTATTTTTTATAGCTGTCCGAGGAAGCGCGGAACCAGAAATCTCTTTCATGATGAGTGTTGAGAACGCAGTACATATCCTGCGATATCACATAATCGACTACCTCGTTTACGCGGTCGAGCCACGCCTTGTCGATATTTCCCTCATCGTCGATATGCTGCGCCCAGGTCACGGGAACTCTTATCGCGTTAAAGCCGGCGTTCTTTACGACGGCGATCATTTCCTTTGTTGTGACGGGATTGCCCCACGCGGTCTCATAGGGAGCCGCACCGTTGGAATCGTCTATCCAGTCCCCGCAGGAATCGAGCGTGTTGCCCAGATTCCAACCCACGGTAATGTTTTCCACCGCGTCATAAGCGTTCTCAAAGTCGGTTTCCGCCGCGGCGGAGGGAAGCGCGAAAGCGGTCATAGATAACGACAAAGCCAGAGCCGCGGCAAGTATCTTGCGGAAAATTTTCTTCATGATCATTCCTCCATAGTATATTGATTTTCACCCGTTTTGACCGTTGTTCCCACAAAAATAGGGGCGGCTCCGTCGCGCGGCACGTTCTTTTCCGTTCCGTTCGGCAGGGTGCAGAGCCACTCGGTATCGGAAAGATTTTTAAGCCCCCATAATCCGGGGTTGTTTTTGTTGCGGACTACCTCGGCGGTCACGTTCAGCCTGTCGTCAAACAGCCTTGCGCCGTCGAATAGCAGTATCCGCTGCCTTGCGCCGTTCAGCGTTATGGGCTTGGGGTAGTGCTGCCCGCAGGGGCATATCAGCTTTCCCTCCTCGTCCGTTTCACTCGTGGAGAAAAATCCCTGGCTGCCGCATGGGCAGGCGGTGATATCTCCCCTCAGCCTTATCAGCAGATCAAGCCACTGCTTTTCGATAAGTCGCTTCTGCGGCTGCTCTATGCCCGCCGTAAAGGAAAAGGTGAACGCGTCGCGGATATATTCGGGCATTATCTTCCAGAATTTTATGATATTATTGTGTACCCCGCGCACCGGACGGTTGCTGTCGTCGTCGGGGTCGTACACGAACATCGGCTCAAAGCCGTAGTGGCGGCGCTCCGCTTCCTCGGTAAGGCAGACGCTTTTCAGCACCCTGCTCCCCTCGAGAGGGTCTCCCCTCAAAAGAAGCCGAAACAGCACCACCGCCAGCGAATAGCGGTCGGTGAGCTTATCGGGAGCCTTCTCCCCCCGCACTATCTCGGGCGCCATATACCCCGGCTTGCCCGCTATCCCGAGATGCTCCCCGTAGGGCGCGATATTATCGCAGTCGCATATAAGCACGTCGCCGTCGGAGGGTCTGATAAAAAATCCCCCGTCGTTGAGGTCCTGATAGCTCTTTCCGCTGTTGTGCAGAGTACGGAACGCGGAGGTTATCCTTATCGCGGAATTCACCACCGAATACAGCCCCGACAGTCTCACCCGCGCGTTGAGCACGTCGGAAAAGGGCTTGTATTCCTCGGGGATAAGCTCCATAAGAAACCCGAAGCTGCCGTCATACCTCGCCGTAAGCAGCTTAGGCATAAGGAACGCCTCGTCCTCCACACCCTCCTCAGTAAGCCTCGCGAGATTATCACGGAACAGCTCGGGGCGCTTGAGCTTATTCGGGAAATACATTTTCAGCGCGTACTCCCTGCCCGCGAACTCCGCGCGGTACACCGTGCCCTGTCCTCCCGAGCCGAGCACGGCGGTGATCCTCGCCGTTCCGCCCAGCTCCAGCGGTATCTTATCGCCGATCTTAAGCATCAGAAGCCGCCTCCCGACAGTGAGTCGAAGCTCTCCTCCGCGGAGGTCTCCGCGGCGTTGCCGCACCATTCGCAGACTGTTTCGTCCTCGCCGTCCCAGCAGGTAGTCTTTCCGCACTCGCTGCACTGGAAAAATCCCTTAGCCTCGCAATAGGGGCAGGAGGGATATTCCGTAGTGACATACACGTTTCCGCTTATCACCGTATCGCCGAATTTCTCACGTCCGGCAGTCCTCTCGCTTACCTTGAACGCCCAAGTGGCGTACCACGCTCCGTCCTCGCGCTGCTCGGAACGTATTCCGAAAAGCTCGTGCGTCTGGCGGCACTTAGTCAAAATTACTGCTGCTTTCATAATATCCTCCTAAAAATGATTATGTTAAAAATTGTAATTGTCCTGATTGCTTAGCATCACCCGCGCGAAGCGCGGAACCGGGTTTCCAAAGGGACTGATCCCTT
>CAZKJC010000203.1:0-5096 GCA_964552995.1 uncultured Ruminococcus sp. | reverse complement strand
GCACGATCTCACTCATGTTGACGAAGTTCCCGCGACGGAAACCGAAACGGGCACTAAGGAGCATTGGCACTGCGAGGGCTGTGGCAAGAATTTCGCCGGCGAAAACGGTGTGACCGAAATAACTGCCGATGAACTGAAAATAGGCAAGATCGAAAAAGAAGTCCAAGCCGGTGCGAACGCTCCGACAGCGACATTGACTACACCAAACGATGAGCTTGCCAACGCGGTTTTGACCGAGGAGGAACAAGCGGTCATCAATGACGGTAAGGATATAAAAATCTTTTTGAAGATCGATGTTCAGGATGAGCCTTCCGCCGAGGATAAGACAGCGGTCGAAACAGCTATCGGCGGTTTGACCGACTATAATATCGGAATGTATCTTGATATAAATCTGTTTAAGGTAATAAACGGAGCGGAGAATCCGATAACCGAAACAAACATTGCTCTTACGATAACCTTTGAGGTTCCCGAGGGACTTCGCGGCATCGGAAGAACGTACTCGGTGATCCGCGTTCACGATGGCGAAACAACAGTTCTGCCCGATCTGGACAGCGATCTCAACACCGTAACGATCAAGACCGATAAATTCTCGACCTACGCGCTTACTTATCACGAGGATACTACATCTTCCGCGCCGAGCGGCAGCGGTTCAAGCGGTTCAAGCGGTTCGGGCGGCAGACCCGGACATTCCGCGCCGAATACTTCTACCGATAACGATAATTCCGACAGCAGCGGCTCGGATACCACATCGAGCGGAAACGACACATCAAGCGGCGATAATAATTCGTCAAGCGGAGATAACGCTCCCGACAGCAGCGGCTCGGATAACACATCAAGCGGAAACGATACTTCAAGCGACGATAGTGATCCATCAACGGAAGATAGCAGTTCCGACAGCGATAATTCCGATGCCGCATCAAGCGAAAGTAATGCCTCAGGCGGTAATGAAAATTCATTAACGAGCGAGAGCGATACAAATTCAGGCAGCGGCATTTCCTCAAGCGACGAAAGCACACATACTTCGAATGAGAGCGGCCGGTCCGAGGACGACGATAATCCCGCAACGGGTATCGCGGTATCGGTTATTCCTTTAGCAGTTGCATTTGCTACTATAACGGTGACGTTCAAGCGCAAAAAGTAATAACGTCCTCATCATTTCCGGGGAGCACTTCTCTAAAAGAGAAATTTGTACAAAGCACTTGACGAGACAGGTCTTGTCAAGTGCTTTCGGTCTGTATATAAAGCGTTGATCCTGGTATTAAACTCTTTTTTGAGATCACTATACGTGTTTTTGCGATAGATTTGTTTCACGCAAAACTCCCTGTTTTTTCGGCAAAAAATTATAAGGAGCGAAAAATATAATGAAAAAAATGAAATCCTTGCAGTGGAAGATCCTTTTTTGCACCAGCAGTATGGTCGTGATAATGTTTTTTGTTATGACCGCGATAACCTGTGTGATAGTAGGCAGAGAATATCAGATACAAGCTAAAGAAACGGCTTCGGCTACGGTTCGGGGCGGCGTTGCCACTCTCGACGGCTGGCTTACGAACAAGCAGTCGCTTGTGGAATTTATGGGACGGGACGTGCTTACCGGCGGCTATGTGGGAGACCGCGAGGCGTGCCGTTCGTTTCTGGCGGACTGCACCACCCG
Organism: uncultured Ruminococcus sp.; assembly: GCA_964552995.1. Lineage (GTDB taxonomy): Bacteria > Bacillota > Clostridia > Oscillospirales > Ruminococcaceae > CAG-115. The sequence goes on along the minus strand of CAZKJC010000203.1, from coordinate 3,445 downwards.
CGACGATGATATTTATGAAACGTATATGGGCTTCGCGAATGATAAAACTATAATTTTCGGAAGCGGATATGAGCCGCCCGCCGATTACGACCCTACGTCAAGAAGCTGGTACAAGGCGGCGGTCAATTCCTCCGAGCCGGTCATAACCGAGCCGTACACCGACGTTCAGACAAACCGCCAGGTGATCACCTGCGCCATGCGCGTACAGGAAAACGGCGAAACGATTGGAGTTCTGGGCGCGGATATTTTTATCGACTACCTCGGCGAAGTGGTAAATTCCGTAAAGGCGGATGAAAACGGATACGCGACGCTCCTTACCGCGAACGGCATGATAGTGTGCCACAAAAACGCCGATTTTCTGCCCGTGGTCGACGCAAACGGGAACGACGTGATGACAAGCTTTTCCGATACGTCGACGAATTTTGTTCAGCCCTCCGAAAACGAATTCGTTAATATTACCGATTATGACGGTCAGAAGGTGCGGTACTGCGAGCAGACTGTTTCGACGACCGGTTGGAAGCTGGGCTATCTGCTCAACAGAAAGGAATTTAACGAGCCGACTATTAAACTTATCGTTACGATGCTGATAATGGCGGCGGCGTTTAACGGGATCATTTCCGCCTGCATAGCGTTTCTTCTGAAGAAAATGTTCGCGCCGATGAAGGATATTGCAGATAATTCAAGCCGCGTCGCAAACGGAGAACTGAATGTTAGCTTCGACTATTCATACGAGGACGAGATCGGAAGTGTATGCCGCGCGATAGAAAACAACAACCGCACCGTAAAAATGTATATAGACGATATAGAAAATCGGCTTGAGGCTATTTCCCGCGGAGATTTTTCCGCAGGATCGGACGTTGATTACATAGGCGATTACGCTTTGATAAGGGTCTCTCTGGATAAGATATCCGATTCGCTGGATACCGTTTTCGGCGGGATCGAAAGAGCCTCGGCGGCGGTTTTCAGCGGAGCGGAGGGAGTTTCGTCGGAATCGGGTCAGCTCTCGGAATCCGTATCCAGACAAAACGATCTTATAGATGAAATAGCGTCGGGAATGAATTTCCTTTCCGCCAAGATCGACAATAACGTTTCCCGTACCGACAGCGCGAAAAACACCGCACATAAAGCGGCGAACGCCGTAGAGGACGGCAGCGAAAAAATGAATCAGCTCCTTGAAGCGATGGAGGAAATATCCGACGCTTCGGGCAAGATACAGAATATCATAGGAACCATTGAAGATATAGCTTTCCAGACGAACATTCTCGCGCTTAACGCTTCTATTGAGGCGGCAAGAGCCGGAGAGGCGGGCAAGGGCTTCGCGGTAGTAGCCGACGAGGTGAGAAATCTTGCGGGAAAAAGCGCGGAAGCCTCCGACGAAACCGCCAAGCTTATCGAACAATCCGTATCGGCTGTAAAGCGGGGTATGGGGATCGCGGAGGATACCTCTGCATCACTCGAGGAGATCGTAGCCTGCACGCGCGAGATCGACAATATCATAGTTGAGATAAACGGAGAATCTCACGAGCAAAGAACCTGCGTTGACGGTGTAAACGAAAAGATCGGCAGCGTTTCCGATCTGGTAAATTCGTCCTCCGCAAACGCCGAGGAGTGTGCGGCAGCCTCCCGCGAGCTGAACGGTCAGGCATCGGAGCTAAAAAGTATGCTCGACAATTTCAGAGCATAAGCGGCTGTTCCTGCCTTTACGGCTCTGCGGAATAGTCCTGCTTGACGAAGCGCGTACAACTCATAATGATATATAGGACGAGACGGTGAACGAAATGTTCACCGTCAGACTGTAAAAGTGTTGATCTAAGCAAATTTATTTGCGACCCGCCCGACACGGCTCACTCCGCTTCGCGGAGCGAACCGTGTCAGGCTCCCGCGAAAAATTTCTCGCCTCAACATTGCGTGGCGATAACTTTTTCTACACTCTGAGTGCTGTTCCGATTCCGGAACAGCACTGCTTTTTTATTGCAAGCCTTAACTATACCATAAATACCTCTTGACAATTAACAAATTTTTTGATAAAATAAAGTTATAACTTTGGGCAAAATTATTAATTGCTTCGGAGGATCATCATGACTCATAAGGAAAAAGCGATCAAGCTGCTTGAGGAAAAGTATCATTGTACGCAGGCTCTTTTCGGCGCTTTTGCCACCGATCTCGGGCTTGATCTGAAAACGGCATTCAAAATAAGCACCTGCTTCGGAGGAGGTATGCGCTGCGGAAACACCTGCGGGTGCATTACGGCGGGGCTTCTCGTTCTCGGCATGACCTTTGGCTTCTACAACGCGAGCGATACCGAACAGGAGGTTTACGGAAACAGGAAAACAGAGGAGTTTATCCGACGCTTCTCCGAAAGAATGAACGGAAAGGTAAACTGCCGCGATATCCTCGGAAAAGACATATCTATGCCCGACGGAATGGCCGAGATACGCAAAGAAGGACTTATTCTTAAAAGATGTCCCGCTGCTTTGGAGATAAGCATAGATATTCTCGAGGATATGACGGCCGATTACATCACCGACCGGGCGACATCATCAATAGACTTTGAGGATATGCCCGAAAACGACGAGATCCAGACTATGGTCAAGCGCATGGGGCGTTCCAATAAATTCCGCCGCAACGTTTTGGCGCTTCTGGGCACCGCCGATAAGGTAGCCTTTATTCAGTTTGATATACGCCGCTTTAAGATCATCAACGATCTTTACGGTGAAAAATTCGGAAACGAGGTGCTGGATCACATCGCCAACACACTAAAGAATTACTGCAACGATAACCAATATTATCTGAACCTGCGCAGCGACGTATTTATGGTAGTCACCGAATCCCCCGACGACGACTATCCAAGGCGGTTTATAAACGGACTTGACGAGCTTCTCTGCGTATACAAAAACGTGACCCTCAGGTTTTCATACGGCGTATATATGACCGAGGACAAGACCATGGAGCTGCGGCGTATGGAGGACAGAGCGGCCATGGCAAGACGTACCGCAAAGGCGGGCGCGTTCTCTAATATCGTTTTTTACAAGGAGCAGTTCAAGGATTCGCTGTATAACATTAAATTCATTGAGGAAAATCTTTGGAAGGCTATTGACGAACATCAGTTTTCCATGTATCTCCAGCCTAAATACAGCATCTCAAAGAATAAGATCATCGGCGCGGAGGCTCTTGTAAGGTGGATCAACCCCGAAAGAGGAATGATCTATCCCGATCAGTTTATACCTATCATTGAGGAAAACGGCTCCATCGTACAGGTGGATCATTACATATGGAACAAAGCCTGTATGTTCATACGAAAATGCATTGACGCGGGTATCGAACCCTGCCCGATCTCGGTAAACGTATCGAGAGTTCATCTCAAAGGAGACGAATGTCCGCATATACTTTCCGATATGGTGAGAGCGTCGGATATCCCCGGAAAGCTGCTGGAGCTTGAAATAAC
>CAZKJC010000202.1:0-5146 GCA_964552995.1 uncultured Ruminococcus sp. | reverse complement strand
CTGGGGTGAAACCGTAGGGGAAGGGGGGAAATGCCCGCTTTTGTCGGATTTTGTTGTTCCCCCCCTTCCCCGAAGGTGTCAGCCCCAGTCCGAGCGCGTGAAAGCTCCGCTTTCACAAAACAATAGAGCGGATAAACACAATAAATTCAATACAAGCTATAGGGAAATCCCATAATAAATCCCACAAAAACAAAATTTTTCGTCATTATTACCATATATGGCGCTCCTTTTTTGATTTTTAGTAAAAATCGGCAATAAATTTGTCGTGTAACCGTTTTCAATACTTGTAATTTATGCGAAAGTAGTGTATAATTTATCCAAAGGGTATGCCCCGTTTCTTCGGGGCTTGTGAGCTTGCGGCTGCCGCCGTGAACGCTCCCCCCCGCCAAGCACAGGTTTAAAATTAAGGTTGTACGGCACTGCTGTACAAGGAAGGACGGTCTATATGAAATTCGGCTACTTTGATGACAGCGCAAGAGAGTACGTCATCACCTCTCCCCGCACCCCCTACCCCTGGATAAACTATCTCGGAACACAGGGCTTTTTCTCGCTTATCTCCAACACCGCGGGAGGTTACAGCTTTTACAAGGACGCTCGCCTGCGCCGTATCACGCGCTATCGCTACAACAACGTTCCCGTTGATATGGGCGGAAGATATTTCTACATCAAGGACGGCGATACGGTATGGAACCCCGGCTGGTCGCCCGTCAAGACGGAGCTTGACAGCTACGAGTGCCGCCACGGTATGGGCTACACCATAATCACCGGCAAAAAGAACGGCGTTAAGACTCAGGTGAAATTCTTCGTTCCCCAGAACTTCAACGGAGAGATACAGAAAGTAACTATCACCAACGAAAGCGGCGAAAAGAAGTCGCTCAAGCTCACCAGCTTTCTGGAGTGGTGTCTGTGGGACGCTAACGACGATTCCACCAACTTCCAGAGAAACTTCAACACCGGCGAGGTGGAGATTCTCGGCTCGACTATCTATCACAAGACCGAGTACAAGGAGCGCCGCGATCACTTCGCGTTCTACACCGTAAACTGCCCCATAAACGGCTACGATACCGACAGAGAGAGCTTCCTCGGGCTGTACAACGGCTTTGAGCGCCCCGACGCGGTATTCGCGGGCAAGCCCAATATGTCCGTGGCGGAGGGCTGGTCGCCTGTGGCTTCTCATTATATAGAGCTGGAGCTCGCTCCCAACGAGACAAAGGAGCTGGTATTCTGCCTTGGTTATGTTGAGATGCCGGTCAACGAGAAGTTCGACGAAAGCGGGAACTATGAGGGTCTTACCGCAAGCTACACCACCGACGGCAACGGCAATAAGAAGCCCCTTAAGAACGTTATCAACAAGAAAAAGGCTCTGGAGATGATGTCACTGTGCGATACTCCCGAAAAGGCGGACAAGCTGTTCGACGAGCTTAAGGAGTACTGGAGCAGGCTGCTCACCCAGTACAGCGTGGATTCCCCCGATGAGAAGGTCAACCGCATGGTCAACATCTGGAATCAGTACCAGTGCATGGTCACCTTTAATATGTCCCGCTCCGCTTCCTATTTCGAGAGCGGTATCGGACGCGGAATGGGATTCCGCGACAGCAACCAAGATCTGCTCGGCTTCGTTCATCAGATACCCGAGAGAGCAAGGGAGCGCCTTATCGACCTGGCGGCTACCATGCTGGAGGACGGCGGCGCTTACCACCAGTATCAGCCGCTTACAAAGATGGGCAACCACGAGCTCGGCTCTAACTTCAACGACGACCCGCTGTGGATGATACTCGCGGTAGCGCAGTATATCAAGGAAACGGGCGACGTTTCCATTCTCGATGAGAAGGTTCCCTACGAGAACAGGGCGGAGCTTGCGGACACCATGCTTGACCACATGAAGCGCGCGTTCAACCATGTATGCACCAAGGTAGGACCTCACGGGCTGCCGCTGGCGGGTCGCGCAGACTGGAACGACTGCCTGAATATGTCCTGCTTCTCGGACAAGCCGGGCGAGTCCTTCCAGACCTACAACAACAAGGAAATGTTCACCGAAAAGCCTTTCTACAGCAAGGTCGCGGAGTCGGTTATGATAGCGGGTATGTTCTGCTTTATCGCTCCCGAATACGCGGCTATGTGCAGGCTCAAGGGCGACGAGACCGAGGCAAAGCGCGCCGAGGGCGAGATCGAGAAAATGCGCGCAGCTACGCTGGAGCACGGCTATGACGGAGCGTGGTTCCTGCGCGCTTACGACCACAACGGCAATAAGGTCGGCTCTTCGGAGTGCGAGGAGGGCAAGATATTCATCGAGCCGCAGGGCTGGTGCGTTCTGGCGGGTCTCGGCAAGGACAAGGGCTGCGATATCGCTACGCTGGACAGCGTGGATAAGTATCTCAACTCCAAGCACGGTCTGGTGCTGAACAATCCCGCATTCACCAAGTACCTTATCCAGTACGGCGAAATTTCTACCTACCCGGGCGGCTACAAGGAGAACGCGGGCGTATTCTGCCACAACAACGCGTGGATAATCTGCGCGGAGGCTGCGGTCGGACGCGGCGACAAGGCGTTCGAGTATTACAGCAAGATAGCTCCCGCGTTCCGCGAGGAGATGTCCGATCTTCACCGCACCGAGCCTTACGTTTACGCGCAGATGATAGCGGGTAAGGACGGTATGCGCCACGGCGAGGCTAAGAACTCCTGGCTGACCGGCACGGCGGCCTGGAACTTCGTCGCGATCTCCCAGTATATCCTCGGCGTTAAGCCGCAGTATGAGGGGCTGAAGATCGATCCCTCCATTCCTCATGAGTGGGACGGCTTCAAAATTTCGCGTCTGTTCCGCGGAGCTACTTACAACGTGACCGTAAGCAATCCGAACCACGTTTGCTCGGGCGTTAAGAGCATGACGGTTGACGGCAAGGCGGTCGACGGTAATGTTATTCCCGCGTTTGACGGTGGGGTGCATGAGGTCGAGGTTGTGCTCGGATAAAAATTACAGCCGCGCCTTTTAGGGAACATGTGGTATAGAAGTATTGCGGTGTCGAGCGAAAACGCCTGACGCCGCAATATTATTTGAGACGAAATGCCAAAGGCGGCTCGCCTTAGGGGGCTAGCCATACAGAAGCATTTTGCATTCGTGCGATGACTTTAGGAAATCGTCAACGTGCGGTGCGAAATGCCAAAGGCGGCTCGCCTTTCGGCGCGGCTGTTTTGCGTTATGCGGCGGGGAAAATTTAAATACTGATACGGGTGTCGGAAATGAAAAAAATCCTATCATTTTTTGCAATACTTTTTGTACTTAACATGACGGCGGGCTGCAAAACGGCAGAGCAGCCGTCGGCGGTTCTGTCACAGGGAGCGTCGGGGAATTCCGCTTCGGCGGAGAGCATCGAGGAAGTGCAGGGTGAAGTATCACTGGTCATCGATACTTGGACAGAAGAGGGCGAGCTCCCGTCGGAGGGGATCGACTGCTTTGCGGCAGCAAATGAATTTGCGTTGGCTTTTCAATCGCTCTTTCTTAAATATTTGCAATATGAAGAAAATGAATTATCCATTAAGGTAAATGTGGACTATGAATTGCTTATTTACGAAGACGGACTTTCTTACTTTCCCATTGTTGACGATGAAATAGAATGCTGTAATGATTTAAAAGATTTTTTTATGGAATACTGCACCGGGGAGTTTGCTCAAAAGCTTTTGGACAAAGCAGTTTATCGTGATTTTGATAATAAGCTTTATAAGGCTGACAACGGACTTGCTCCCGCGGCAAAATACCGGTATGGCTGTTATATAAACGACTGTGTTCTTGACGGAAATAAACTAACCGTAGACTTCGTAAACATCGGTGCCGATAACGAAAATTTTGATATTGATTTAGAGTATTATTGCCGCATGATGGAACATGACCAGCACTTTGAAATGACTCTCATATGGGAAAACGAACACTGGCTTATCTCGGATATCAGCAACGGATATGAGGATAATATCGGATATTCATACCGTGAGGATATAACCCGATCAATGCATGATTTACCCTGACATGGCAAAAGCGCAAAACTCTTTTTCGTGTGACATCTTATGTCGATCGAATCAGATAAATAACGCTTGATTTTATGGGGTGCTAAACGTGAAAAGATTACTATACTTTCTAATCACAATTTTTCTGTTGGCAATGGTAACGAGCTGCAGCAGTGCGGAAGTGCAAAATGCTGCGGGATCGCAGGGTAGCCCGACTTCCGACAGCACTCAAACGGAGGAGGTTGAGCTCCCGCCGGAGGGGATCGACTGCCTTGAGGTTGCGAATGAATGCACACTGGCTTTTCAGCAGCTTTATCGGAATTATTTGCAAGCAAGGGAAAGCGAATTAGCATTTAAAATAGACACCGACCCCTCATTATGGCTTTTTCCTGACGATGAGCCGGGGCAGGCTTTCGTTCCTGTGATCGATGATGAGATAAGATGCTGCGATGATTTAAGAAAAATTCTGACAGAATACTGTACGGATAAATTCGCCGATGGGCTGCTGGAATACGCGAATTATCGTGATTTTAACGGTAGGCTTTATGGTCCGCTTGAAGATGGTCGGGTCGATATAGGAAAGGGGCAGTTTGGCTGTTATATCGATGACTGCGCTCTTGACGGTAATACAATGACCGTAAGCTTTATAAGTATCGGCTCGGAGAATGAAAACTTTGATATCGATCTTGAGCGTTACGACCGTATGATGATATTTGACCGCCCTTTTGAGATGTCACTTGTATGGGAAAATGGAAAATGGCTCATTTCAGATCTTAGCGGCTTTTATTGGGGTGATTCCATAGCGTTTTCATACCGTGAGGATATAACCCGATCAATGCATGAAACAAATTAAACGCAATCGCCCGCGGAAATCACGCGGGCGATTTTCTTATCTGCCTTTCGTTTCTTTCAATATCGCGATCAGTGCGGAATACATCAATCCCGCAATTAACCAGATCAGCCAGCTCCAGCCCCAGCCGTCGGTCACGAAGCTGACGGCAAGATATACCGCGGTCACTATCAGCCAATAAGCGCTGTGAAAGGCCTTGTTTTTCTTGTTCCCAACGGAATATTCACCCTCCTGAAGCAGCTTCTCGCAGCTTGCCCATTTCACGCCGCCTAAGATATAGAAAACCACTCCCAGACCCGC
>CAZKJC010000201.1:0-5179 GCA_964552995.1 uncultured Ruminococcus sp. | reverse complement strand
CACTTCATTGTAAATACTTACGGAGTTGATGGGCATAAGTTTAATGACAACAAGGGAACGCTCCGTAAAATCCGCGAGGAATCCGACAGGGTATGTCTTGCTTTTGGAATAAAACCAATCGAACCGAAACAAAGGGTATCGCAAGGTGTGGACTACAAAGAGTGGGAGCATAAGCAGCGGGGCACGTCGTGGAAAGAAAAAATCCGCAATGAAATTGATTGGCTCATCGGTTGGGTCAAGAATGTTGACGAACTTCTGGCAGAGTTAGAACACCTCGGCTACACCGTCAAGCGCGGAAAATATATTTCTGTCAAGGCAACCGATCAACAAAGAGCCGTTCGTTTGAAAACTCTCGGTGAGGACTATACCGTTGAGCAGCTTGCGTCAAGAATTTTGTGGCGCGATGTCGGAGCAGGGATAAATAATCCGTGCGAGAAGTCGGCTCTCCGTGACAAGTATTCTGAAACTATCGGCAGTGTTCAAGAGGTCAATGCCAACCACCCGACACTTGAACAACTTGGAATGTTGCTATCGATTATAAACCGTGACCGCTTACAAAGTATCGGAGAGGTAGACGGTAAAATCAAACAGCTTAATTTTGAACTTGAAAAATCTCGACAGGAGGTAAACGCTATGGAAACAAAGTGCAATTTATTAAAGAGCCTTGCGGCACAAGCGGAAGAATTTTTCGCGCTTATGGACAAGCCCTCTCTTACAACGGAGGAACAACTTCGTGTGGAAATGTACAGGGAAACTCTCGCGCAGAAAAATATTGAGAGCCGTTCGGACTTGGACTATCTCAAAGGGGTTATCGCTGAAACGGAGCAGAAAGCTGCACCCGTTCGAGAGCATTATAATAAGTGCGCCGTGCTTTTGAAAGAGTACTCCGACATTGCAACTACATACAAAGAAATTTCGCAAGGCGATTACATCAACAAGTTGGTCGAGCAGCAGAGGAAACAGGATACCTCGCAGCGACATAAAAGATAAAGCAACAAAAAATCGGCATACCTCTGTAAAAATATTCATCAAATGCTTGACTTTAAAGCGAGAAAGTGATATAATAAAATATGTACAGGGGTATGTCATAAATCCGCAACATCAAAATCGAAAGGAGAGATGTTTTATGGCAACCATCAGAAAACGGGGCGACTCGTATCAAATACGAGTTTCCGTAGGCTACGACATTAAAGGCAATCACAAAGAGCAAACCAAAACGTGGAAACCGCCCGAGGGAATGACCGAGCGACAGGTTCAAAAAGAGCTGAACCGCCAAGCGGTTATGTTCGAGGAAAAGTGTATGCACGGTTTCAAAGCAACCGCAGTCAAATTTGAAGAACTCGCTGAGGAATGGTTCACCGAGTATGCCGTATTGAACTTGCGTCACACGACCTTTGAGCAAATGAAAAAACTCACAAAACGGGTCTATCCGGCAATCGGTCATCTTCGGATTGACAAAATTACTCCGCGACAAATACAAGCGTTCCTTAACTCAATGGCAAAGGACGGAGCAAATGTGAGAACGGGCAAACCGCTCTCGCCAAAAACGATTCAGCACCACTTGGAACTGATCTCGGACGTGTTCGGCTACGCGATCAAAATGGATATTGTTTCGGACAACCCTTGCTCAAAGGTTACGATACCAAAGGGCGAGGTCAAAGAAAAGCAAATTTACTCGCAAGAGGAAATGGCTCTGTTGCTTACCAAAATGGAGAACGAGCCGTTGAAATACAAAGCGTTCTTTTATCTTATGGCATACAGCGGATTCCGTCGCGGCGAAATGTTAGGTTTGGAATGGAAAGACATTGACTTCGAGCATAACGTGATAAGCGTTCGCCGTACCTCTAACCAAACCGCGGCGCGCGGAATCTATACCGATACAACCAAAACCAAGCGCTCACAGCGCACTTTGAAAATTTCGCCATACATAATGGAAATGCTGAAATCCCTTAAAGCCGAGCAAGACACGGAATCCTTAAAGCTCGGAGATTACTGGGTCGAAACGGACAGACTCTTTACACAGGACAACGGCGAACCGCAACACCCGAATACGACTTATGAGTGGCTCAAACGGTTCTGCAAGAAAGAAAATCTCCCGTTCCATGGGATTCACAGTTTTCGCCACTTCGCGGCTTCTTCGATGATCTCGGCGGGGCTTGATGTTACGACAGTTTCTGGAGCGTTAGGACACACAAATTCGGGAACGACTTTAAACTGCTATTCCCATATGTTCCAGACAGCGCAGGCTCGTGTAGCCGAAGCAATGGACGGAGCGTTCGGTTTCTTGAAAAACAAACAGGGCGCATAACGCCCTTGAAACGGAAATTTTTAAAATAGCGGTCAAATAGCGGACAAGAATGAAAATCGGGCAAAACAAAAGCCGACAAATGGCTTACCTAAGCCATTTGTCGGCAACCATATTGGTCTGAGTGACAGGATTTGAACCTGCGGCCTCTACCACCCCAAGGTAGCGCGCTACCAATCTGCGCCACACCCAGATATCCAACGGAATATATTATATCACAGTTCTAATAGTTTGTCAATAGGTTTTTCAAAAAAAGTAGCATTTTATAAAATAGATCGATAAACAGGAAAAATTGATATTTCATAAAAAACAAGGGCAGCACCCGACGGCACTGCCCTGTAAAAAATTTTTATTTGCTCCTGATATATTCGTCCATAGCCTTAGCGGCGGTCTTTCCGGCGCCCATAGCCAGGATAACCGTAGCTGCGCCCGTTACTGCGTCTCCACCTGCGAATACGCCCTCGCGGGAGGTCTGACCGACCTCATCGGCGATAAAGCAGCCGTGCTTGTTAGTGTCAAGACCCTTGGTGGTATTGCGGATCAGAGGATTGGGGCTTGTGCCGATGGACATTACAACGCAGTCAACGTCCAGCACGAAGTCGCTGCCCTCTTTTACTACGGGGCGGCGGCGTCCGCTGTCGTCGGGCTCGCCGAGCTCCATCTCAACGCACTTCATACCCTTGACGAATTTGTGCTCGTCTCCGAGAATTTCGGTGGGATTTGTAAGAGTGCGGAAGATGATCCCCTCTTCCTTTGCATGCTCGATCTCCTCGTTACGGGCGGGCATTTCCTCCTCGCCGCGGCGGTATACTATGTAGACGTTCTCCGCGCCGAGACGCTTCGCGCAGCGCGCCGCGTCCATAGCAACGTTTCCGCCGCCTACGACCGCAACGGAGCTGTTCTTTTTAATAGGAGTATCGCTGCCCTCCTTGTAAGCCTTCATAAGGTTTACGCGGGTAAGGAACTCGTTGGCGGAATAAACTCCCTTAAGGTTTTCGCCGGGAATATTCATAAATCTGGGAAGTCCCGCGCCCGAGCCTATAAAGATAGCTTCATAGCCCTGCTCAAACAGCTCGTCTACCTCGATCGTGCGCCCTACTACCACGTTGGTGTCAATGGTAACGCCCAGCGCCTTGAGGTTGTCTACCTCGCGCTGAACTATGCTCTTGGGAAGTCTGAACTCGGGAATACCGTAAACAAGTACGCCGCCCGCCAGGTGAAGAGCTTCAAAAACAGTGACCTCATAGCCCATCTTTGCGAGGTCTCCCGCGCAGGTAAGACCCGAGGGGCCCGCGCCTCTGACCGCGCACTTGTGTCCGTTTTTAGCGGGAGCAGCGGGAGCTTCGGCGGAGTGCTCGTTGTGCCAGTCGGCAACAAAACGCTCCAGTCTGCCTATCGCTACCGGCTCTCCTTTGATGCCGCGCACGCACTTGCTCTCGCATTGGGTCTCCTGAGGACAAACTCTTCCGCAGACCGCGGGCAGCGAGCTGCTCTGCGCAATGATCTGATAAGCTCCCTCAAAATCCTTTTCCTTTACCTTAGAGATAAAAGCGGGTATATCTATCGCAACGGGGCAGCCGCCTACGCAGGGCTTGTTCTTGCAGTTAAGACAGCGCTCCGCCTCGTCGACAGCCTGCTCCTCGGTGTACCCGAGAGCTACCTCGCTGAAATTCTTGTTGCGCACATTGGCGTCCTGAACGGGCATTTCATTCTTTTTAAGGCTCATATTAGGCATATCAGCGCACCTCCTTCGCAAACAGCGCGCAGGTCTCCTCGCGCTTTCTTGCTTCAAATTCCTTATACATACTTCCGCGCTCCATAGCCTCGTCAAAGTCGACAAGGTGTCCGTCGAAATCCGGACCGTCAACGCAGGCGAACTTGGTCTCTCCGCCGACCGTCAGACGGCAGCCGCCGCACATTCCCGTGCCGTCAATCATAATGGGATTCATGGAAACTACGGTCTTGATGTTGTATTCCTTAGTTAATTTGCAGACAAATTTCATCATGATCAGCGGACCGATCGCGATGACCTCGTCGTACTGATTGCCCGCGTCGATAAGAGCCTTGAGAGCGTCCGTGACCAGACCCTTTTCTCCGTAGCTGCCGTCGTCCGTCATCAGCTTCATTACGCTGCTTGCGGCTTTGAACTCGTCCTCAAGAATAACCAGGTCCTTGTTGCGGAAGCCTACTATGCTGTGAACCTCGCAGCCAAGACCATGGAGCTTCTTGGCGATAGGGTACGCGATAGCGCAGCCCACGCCGCCGCCTACGACCGCGACCTTTTTCAAGCCGTCGGTATGACTGGGAACTCCGAGAGGTCCTACAAAGTCCTGAATGAAGTCGCCCTCGTTGAGGTGATTGAGCTTTTCGGTAGTCGCGCCGACTATCTGGAAGATAATTGTTACAGTGCCCTTTTCGCGGTCAAAATCCGCGACGGTAAGCGGTATCCTCTCGCCGTCCGCGTCGACACGCAGGATAATGAACTGCCCGGGCTCCGCCTTTGCGGCGATCATGGGAGCGTCCACCTCCATCAGTGTTACGGTAGGGTTGAGCACTTTTTTGGTAACGATCCTGTACATAAAAAATTACTCCTTACTCTGTGATTGGCGAGCGGCGGTAAAAGCCGTCACTTGCTTATTGTTACAATTATATCATATTGTCCGAAAAAATTCAAGGGTTTTTCTTTTGTAAAGCTATGCAAATTATTGGTGAACATATTCCCTGCGGGATATAAACGGGGACATTGCGACAAATAAATGTATTTTTGAATAAATTTGTTATTTTTTATGTGCTGTTGTTAATAAAAATGATAATTTATATGAGCTACGCATGTTGTTGTAATTATTGTGTTTATCCGTTCTATTGGTATGCGAA
>CAZKJC010000200.1:1891-5180 GCA_964552995.1 uncultured Ruminococcus sp. | reverse complement strand
ATGTAACGCTGCTCGCGATGATGAAAGGGCTTCCCCTCGCCTATAACAAGGATATGCAGGAAGATAAGGAAGCGATATTCGACGCGGTGGATAATATCAAGCTCTGTCTTACCACGTTTATACCCATGCTGAAAACCATGACGGTTTATAAAGAGAATATGCGTAATGCCGCCGCGCGCGGATTTATCAACGCGACGGACTGCGCGGACTACCTTGTTAAAAAGGGAATGCCGTTCCGCACCGCTTATAAGATCACGGGCGGGCTGGTGGCGCTGTGCATAAGCCGCGACACTACTCTGAGCGATCTGCCGCTGGAGGACTACAAGGCGCAGTGCGAGCTTTTTGAGGACGACATTTACAAGGCTATAAGCCTTGACACCTGCGTGGGAGAGCGCCGCAGCTACGGCGGACCTGCTCCCGAGAGCGTGACCGCGCAGATAGAGCTTACAAGAAAACGGCTGGAGGAGCTGTGCAATGGCTGATTTGGTTAAGGTTTATATTGACGGACAAGAGGGGACAACGGGACTTAAGATACTGGAGCGCTTCAAGGACAGGAGCGACATCGAGCTTCTGCGTATCGACGAGGACAAGCGCAAGGACAACGCGGAACGCGGACGGCTGATAAACTCCTCCGATTTCACGTTCCTCTGCCTGCCCGACGCGGCGGCGAGAGAAGCTGTCTCACTGGCGGAGGACAGGGTGCGGATAATCGACGCGTCCACTGCGCACCGCACAAACCCCGACTGGGCTTACGGTTTCCCCGAGCTTTCGGCGGAGCTGCGGGAGAAGATCGCGGGGTCAAACCGCGTTGCGGTTCCCGGGTGCTATGCGAGCGGGTTCGCTTCGATGGTTTACCCGCTGGTTAAGCTGGGGATAATGCCCAAGGACTACCCCGTGTGCGCTCACGCGGTATCGGGGTACAGCGGCGCGGGCAAAAAGGCTATCGCTCAATATGAAGACCCCGACAGGGACGAGGAGCTTGACAGCCCGCGGCAGTACGCGCTTACCCAGCAGCACAAGCATCTTCCCGAAATGCAGAAGATATGCGGGCTGGAATACGCGCCGTCCTTTAATCCTCTTATATGCGATTATTTCAGCGGTATGGTGGTATCACTGCCGATACACACAAGGCTTCTTTCAAAGAAGTATGGCGTTGAGGATATCCGCAAGGCTCTTACGGAATATTATGAGGGAAATAATTCCTATTTCGTGAGAGTAATGCCCGAGGGCGAGCCCGAAAGCGGCTTTATCGGCGCGAACAATATCAGCGGTACGAATATGATGGAAATTTTCGTCGGCGGAAACGAGGACAGGATAATCGTGTGCTCACGGCTTGACAATCTCGGCAAGGGAGCAAGCGGCGCGGCGGTTCAGTGTCTGAATATCATGATGGGTATCGACGAGAAAGCGGGGCTGATATGATAAAAAATGCGGAATGGCTGTTTTTTGATATCGGTTCGACATTGGTCGATGAACGTCTCGCGTATGAAGCCCGAATAAGGAAAATAGCCGAAGCGGCAAATACCACATATGATAATGTCTATCAAGCCGCCCTTGACTTTTACAAACAAAACCAAAAGGGCGATCGGGAAATAACAAAATTGTTCGGAGTAAGCCTGCCGAGCTGGGATAAAGAGTATGAAACGCTTTACAGCGACACTGTTCAATGCCTTGATTATTTAAGCGGCAAATACAAAATCGGAGTTATTGCAAATCAGTCCCTCGGAACACAACAGCGGCTGGAGAATTACGGTCTGATAAAATATATCGATCTGGTAATTGCTTCCGCAGAAGAGGGCGTCGCCAAGCCCGATAAAAGAATATTTGAAATAGCTTTAGAAAGAAGCGGCTGCAAAGCAGGCAATTCGGTCATGATCGGTGACAGGATAGATAATGATATCGTACCGGCAAATTTATTAGGTATGTATACAGTTTGGATAAAGCAGGGCTTCTGGCGGTATTGGAGCATAAAAAATGAGATCGAAAAAGCTGACTATACGGTAAACAATCTTAGTGAGCTTTGCGAAATTTTATGATGTAAAAGCCGCATAGTTAATGCAGTGAAATCAGACATCAAGTGTTCACCCACGCAGTAAAGCGACGTCCAAAAAGAGCAACGCTGTGCCCACGCAGGAAAATTTTCGCAACAAAGTGCGAATGCGGAGCGCAGCGGAGTATTCGCGCTGCGGTAGGCAAACGAAGTTTGCCGGTGCGAAAATTTTTTTAAAATAAGAGGTCAAAATGGTTAAGTTTAAAGGATATGAATTTGTAGACGGCGGCGTTTGCGCCGCTGCGGGATTTGCCGCGGGAGGTATCATCGCGGGGATCAAGGCGGGAAACACCACAAAGCGCGATCTTGCTATGATATTCTGCGCGGAACGGTGCAGGACTGCCGCGCTCTATACTACCAACAAGGTAAAGGGAGCGCCGATAATCGTTACCAAAAATCATCTGGAGGACGGCTACGCCCAGGCGATAATCGTCAACAGCGGCAACGCCAACACCTGCAACAGCGACGGCATTAAGATCGCAAACGAAATGTGCGCTCTTACCGCCCAGGCGCTGGACATCGACGAGAACGACGTTATAGTGGCTTCTACCGGAGTTATCGGGCAGAAGCTCAGCATAAAGCCTATCAAGCAGCGCATTCCCACGCTTGCGAAATCGCTCTCGCCCAAAAAGAGCGGAGAAGCAGTGGAAGCTATAATGACCACCGACACCCGCAAAAAGGAGCTCGCGGTGGAATTTGAGATTGAGGGCAGAAAGTGCCACGTCGGCGGTATTTCAAAGGGCAGCGGAATGATCCACCCCAATATGGCAACAATGCTCGCGTTTATCACCACAGACGTATGTATCACAGGAGAGCTGCTTGAAAAAGCTCTGCGCAAGGTGAACGATCTGACGTACAGCATGGTGAGCGTTGATGGGGATACATCAACCAATGACACGCTTGTGCTGATGTCCTCGGGGCTGGCGAAAAATCCCGAGATAAACTGCGAGGATAAGAATTACGAGCTGTTCGAGAACGCTCTGTATGCCGTTATGATGAATTTCGCGAGAGAGACCGCGCGGGACGGCGAGGGCGCTACAAGGCTGCTGGAATGTATCGTGAACGGCGCCCCCGACGAAAAGACGGCTAAGTCCGCGGCTAAATCGGTGGTATGCTCCAGCCTTGTAAAGGCGGCTATGTTCGCGGCGGACGCTAACTGGGGAAGAATTTTGTGCGCGCTGGGCTATGCGGAGGGCGATTTTGATCTTTCAAAGGTCTCCGTGGAGTTCGCGGGAGAAA
>CAZKJC010000200.1:0-1881 GCA_964552995.1 uncultured Ruminococcus sp. | reverse complement strand
TGTGCAGCGGCGGCTTCGGCACGGATTTCTCGGAGGAAGCGGCGGCGGAGATACTGTCGGAGGGCGAGGTAAAAATTCTTATCGACCTCCACTGCGGCGAGGCAAGCGCTATAGCCTGGGGCTGCGATCTGACGTTCGATTATGTGAAGATCAACGCGGAATACAGAACATGACAGTTGACAGTGTATAGTTGATAGTTTACAGTTTCGGTGTCCGCCTTCGGCGGACGGATTTAAAATGTGTGCTTTCACGGTAATTTCAGCCGAGAGCAGCGCAAAGTCGACGCATTATAGGCGATGAAAGCGGACGGCAAGTGACCGTCCACGCATCAATTTTTTTCGCAACAAGCTCCCAAAACGGAGCGAATGCGGAGTTTTGGGAGCGCGGTAGGCGAACGCAGTTCGCCGGTGCAAAAAAATTTTTTAAATAAGGAGATTAAAATGCACATTGATTTAGATGTCAGAACAAAGGTGATGATAGAGGCTCTGCCCTATCTTCAGGAATACAATAATCAGGTCGTGGTGGTGAAATACGGCGGGAACGCCATGACCAACGAAGCGCTCAAACAGGCGGTAATGGAGGATGTGGTGCTTCTTTCGCTGCTTGGGATAAAGGTGGTACTGGTTCACGGCGGCGGTCCCGAAATAAACGCGATGCTCAAGAAAACGGGCAAGGAGAGCAAATTCGTGAACGGTCTGCGGTACACCGACGAGGAAACGGTGGATATCGTGCAGATGGTTCTCGCGGGAAAGGTCAACAAGGACCTGGTCTCAATGCTGGAGAGCCACAACGGCAGCGCTGTGGGTCTGTGCGGTCTTGACGGGAACATGATAGAAGCGGAAACGCTTGACCCCGATCTTGGCTTTGTGGGGAATATCACGGCGGTGAACCCGAAGATCATACAGAATTCACTTGACAACGGCTATATCCCAGTTATCTCAACCATAGGGCGCGGCAAGGACGGCACGGTGTATAATATCAACGCGGACACCGCGGCGGCTCGCATAGCGGCGGAAATGAAAGCGGCTAATCTGATACTTCTGACGGATATCAAGGGGCTTCTCGAGGACAAGGACGACGAAAATACCATCATAAGAACGGTGGGAGTAAGCGAAGTCCCCTATCTGAAAAAGCAGGGCATAATCTCGGGCGGAATGATACCCAAGATAGACTGCTGCGTGGAAGCGGTGCGACGCGGAGTACACAAAACAAACATCATAGACGGACGTATACCCCACTCGATCCTGGTGGAACTTCTCACCGACACGGGCGCGGGAACTATGATCGTAGCGTGATGGCAGTTGATAGTGTATAGTTGATAGTTGACAGTTAAGGTGTCGGCTTCGCCGACAATATTAAATTATTATTAGAAGTTAATTTATTGAAAGGTTAAGCTAATGAATACGATTGAACAGTTTAATCAATATGTTATGCCCTCCTACGGAAGATACGACCTGGTCATGGAGAGCGGCGCGGGAGATGCCGCTACGAGCGAGGACGGCAAAAAGTACATAGATTTCGGGTCGGGTATCGGAACGAACTCTCTGGGTTATTGCAGCGAGGAATGGGTGGAGGCGGTCTGCGGACAGGCGCGTAAGCTCCAGCACACCTCCAACTACTACTACACAAAGGTGCAGGCGGATTTCGCCAGGGCGCTTTGCGAGACCGCGGGATATACGAATATGTTCTTCGGGAACTCCGGCGCGGAGGCTAACGAGTGCGCTATCAAGATCGCCAGAAAATACAGCTTCGACAAGTACGGCAAGGGGCGGCACAATATAATCACGCTGGTGAACTCCTTCCACGGCAGAACTCTATGCACGCTGTCCGCAACGGGGCAGGATGTTTTTCACAACTACTTTTTCCCCTTTGTGGAGGGCT
>CAZKJC010000199.1:0-5186 GCA_964552995.1 uncultured Ruminococcus sp. | reverse complement strand
GTCGGAGAACATCACGCCCGCGCGGACGTTCCTGTCGTCGTAGATCACCTCAACGCCTGCCGCCTGCAAGTCCTCATACAGCTTGTCGGCAGCCGCCTTTACCTTTTCGTCGTCGCTGCGCACCGCGCAGATATGAACCTGCCACGGAGCTATCGCCATCGGCCAGATAGGACCGTAATCGTCGTGGTGAGCCTCGCAAACCGACGCGGCGAGCCGCCCAACGCCTATCCCGTAGCAGCCCATTATAGGTATCTGCACGTTTCCGTCCTTGTCCAGATAGGTCATATTCATTGATTTTGTGTACTTTGTGCCGAGCTGGAAGATATTCCCGACCTCAATTCCGCGGGACACGGTGATAGCCTTTTCGCCGCACTCGGGGCAAATACCGCCCTCGGTTATCTTGGCGAAATCGCGGTATTCCACCTCGCCGATATCGCGGGAGATATCCAGACCCGTGAAGTGATAGCCCTCTTTGTTGGCTCCGCAGACGATATTATTTGTGTTTTCAAGGGATTTATCGTAGAGCACCGTCGCCTTGGCGGTCAGCCCCTTAGGACCGATAAAGCCCGCGATAAGCCCGCAGTCCTCCGTGATAACGGCTGGGTGTATATTGCAGCCGAGGTAGTTTGTGAGCTTGGTCTCGTTCACGTCAAGATCGCCGCGGATAAACAGCACGATATAGCTGTCGTCCTCGTTGCGCTGGTATACTACCGCCTTGCAGGACTTTTCGGGAGCAGCCTTGAGGAACCCGCATACCTCCTCTATGGTATGGCAGTCGGGAGTGCTGACCTCGGTCAGCGGCAGGGATTCCGCGTCGCGCTCATTCTTAATGATACTTTCCGCCGCTTCCATATTCGCGCGGTATCCGCAGTGCTTGCATATAGCGATACTGTCCTCTCCGATAGGCGTAAGCAGCATAAACTCATGCGACACGCTGCCGCCCATCATGCCGCTGTCGGAAGCCACCGAGATGACCTCCGGTATGCCCGCGCGGGCATATATCCGCTCATAAGCCTTGTGACACCTATAATAATACTGCTCCAGATCCTCCTGCGAGGTGTGGAACGAGTACGCGTCCTTCATCGTGAACTCGCGCACGCGGATAAGACCGCCGCGGGGGCGCGCCTCGTCGCGGAATTTCGTCTGTACCTGGGATATCATAAACGGGTACTTTGTGTAGCTGTTGGCATATTCCCTCACGAGGTGCACCGCGGCTTCCTCATGGGTCATTCCGAGCAGCATGGGCTGCTTTCCTCTGTCCGAGAACCGCAGAAGCTCCGCGCCGACCGACTCATACCGTCCGCTTTCCTGCCACAGCGAAGCGGGCATTACAACGGGGAACGATACCTCCTGCCCGTCGATAGCGTCCATTTCCTCCCTTATTATCTGCTCGATCTTGCGGGTGATACGCTTCAGCGGCATGTAGCTCGAAAAAATTCCGTTCGCCACATACTTCATATACCCGCCGCGTATCATCAGCGCGTGGCTGTCTATCTGACAGTCCGAGGGGCGCTCCTTAAATCTGTCTCCTACAAGTTTGTCTAATTTCATTTTTAGTCCTCCTTAATTTAATATGGAAAAATCCGCACTGCTCTGGTTATCTGAATTTTTCCAGCTTGCATACTTGTTTTTCATCTATTTCCGCTATTCCGTTTTTATATTCATATCCCATTTTTCTGTAAAATTCCACTGCTGTAATTGAGGCGGGAATTTCAATTCGCTTTGCTCTTAAAAAGTACTCGTCTTGTTCAAGCGTTTCAATAATCTGTCTGCCGATCCCCCTGCCCTGATATTCGGGCAACACAAAAATCGTGAGCAGAATACTTTCTGTCTTACTTCCCCAATATTCCGCAATGGTTCCGCAGCCGACAATTCGCAATTCATCACAAGCAACATACATATGACCTTGTTTTGCGCGTTCAATCAGACCCTCCGCCGAATGTGACAATATAAATCCTTCAATATATTCGTTTGAGTAATCCCGACTGTTGGAAATTCTTATGGTTTTGGCAATTACCCGTTCCAATTCCGCTGCGTCCTCTTGTTCAAACATTCGTATTTTCACTTTACACACCCTCCATAGATTATAATTTGTCAAACACCAAACAAAAACGCCCCTTAACCATTTAGTTAAGGGACGAGTAATTACACCCGCGTTACCACCCAAATTCGGATAAACCGCAGCTCACGGAACGTATCAACGCTCACTTCTCGTAACGGGAGAGACCGTCGCCGCCTACACGTCCGCCTGCGCGGATTTCGGGGCGCGCTCAAAGATGGGTTCAGCGCTTTTTCAATAACGGCTCGCACCGACCGCCGTCTCTCTGAATATCCCAAGCGCCTACTGCTTCTTCTCACAGCTTTAAAATTATATCCTCATTATATCACAGCTTTTCGGTTTTGTCAAGTAGCATTCCGCGGAATATTTATTCATATAGACCGATCCTTTGTCAAAAGCCCGCAGACCACTGCCTTATCATTATTGTAACCGACTATAACGGACACATTTTCATTGATCACCCACATATCCATATTCGAGCTGCTTTCATCGGGCTCGTCCCATATATATCTTAATTGAGTCTTGAGGTATCCCGTCACCAATTTATTCGCGGCTTCCTCTTCCATCTCTGCTATGGAATCCAGATTTGGAAGATTGTCGTTGCTTTTACGGCTGTAATAGCCGATAAACCACACCGATACTGCAAGCGCAATTAAAACCAAAACTCCCGAAACTATTATTAACACCTTTTTCATAATGCTTCCTCCTCCATGCCTTCAAATATACATAAACGCGTCCGATATACTGAACAGGAACATAGTCAGCATACCGCCGAGTACAAACGAGGTAAAATTCGCGGCGAGGGCGTACAGCCACGCGCGCACCTTTCCCGTGCTTTTTTCGGCAGCCTTGGGCAGATTTACCGCGTACACGATACCCTCCGCTATAAACACCACAAGCTCCAGCAATATATAGAAAAACGCCGCGGTGAGTATTCCACCCTTGAAATCAGCAATATTCAGCACGACATTCAATATTACCTGCGTGATGATATTTGTGACCAGAATGATCTTTACCGCCTTTTGGCGGCGATATCCGAACGCAAGCGCCACAAGCAGCTCCAGTCCTATCGTTATCCCTATCCTTAATATCAGCGCGCACAGCTCCGCGAAAAGATCCGCCGTGCCCTTACCCGCGGAGATCTCCATTGCGCCGTCCCTGATTTTCGCGGTGTAGTAGGCAGTGAACGCATAGCGCTCCAGCGGCTCGCTCACAAGATACCGCTCCGTTTCGGGGAAGTACAGCAAAATTTTAAAATTATTCGGCGGATAATAGCCCCAGCAGAATGTGTCGTCCCCCGTCAGCTCCCAGTGGTTCTGGAGATAATAATATCCGTCCTCGTCATGGTAGCTCTGGAACGCGCTCCATATCTTGTCCTCGTGCATTTTTGCCGTCTCGTCGGCGGGGTGTTCCTCCTCGATAAACGCAAAGGCGGGACCGGTGGTTATTCCCTTGGACAGCAGCGTGGCGTAATATACTCCGTCCGGTTCTCCGTAATATTGTATGTCACCTAAAAGCCCCGTTATCGTCACCGTCACGGAGTACTTCGGACCGCAGTCCGCAAAGGCTATAACCGAAATATTCGCAAAAACTATCAGAGCGAAAATTATTGATATGATATGTTTTTTCATGTGTGTTCTCCTTTTCTGCCGATGTTTTTCGTGCTCTTTTTTGCATTATAATCATTTCAGCCCGCCTTGTCAAGGGATTTTCCCAAACTGTAACCGCTTTGTAATTGGATTGTAACCGCGCTGTAATTTTTAATAATTTCGGCGCCGTCCGCCGCGGCATATCAAACGCCGCCGCAGACGGCACCGAAATTATATTATTCGTTGATGATGTCGTAGGATATTTTAAGCGTATGCGCGTTGGTTTTGGTGAGCGGCTGTGAAAGGTTGTTGATAGTCGCGAGATAGTTTGACATAAGCAGCATAAACGCCGTGTTGAACTCCTGCCCGTAGGCGAAAAGGGTATAGGGCTGAGGTATCCAGTCACAGGTGAACGGCACTCCGTAGGACAGACCGTGATAAAAGAATCCCGTATCAACGTCCATGCGCTGGTAGCGCACCATTCCTATAATGTCATAATAATTGTACATCAGTCCCGTTTCGTTGACATAAAAGCGCGACGGGTTCTTATTTCCCAGCGGAAGCACCTCTATCAGTGCGTTGGTGGTCATATTTACCTTGTACGTTCCCTCTTTTTCGGTCACGGCGTAAAATACCCCGTCATATATCGCGCTGCTTACCACCGCGCCGACTCCCGTTTTTGAAAATCTCACCGAGGAAAATTCCCTGACCGTCAGCGTTTCGGGGTCTATCCTCCAGTATCGCACCGTGCCGCGGTAGGGATACTCGCTGCTGCTCTGCGCGGAATGCGAAGCGGGCGCGAATATATACAGATCGTTGGTTCTCGGATCGTAAAAAACGTTTTTGAGATCGTCCACCTTGTACTCCAGCACAAGCTCCTTTACCTCAATAGGAACATCCGCTGCTTCGTCGCCGCTGTTGGGAACTCTGTCGTTTATCCTCAGCCCATTTGCGTTCGGCATACGATACCTCTTGAAAACCACAGTGGTTTTGCTGCTTGTAGCGCTTGACGAGGCGAACAGAAGCTCCCTTGGCTTGAAGCTGCCTATAAAATAAGTCCCGACAAACGACATAAATCTCGGCGTGTCGCTTAACATATAACAGAAATTGAACTCATAAGGATTTATCACCAGCGATCCCGTGCGGGTCTCGCAGCCGGCGAAGCCCGAGTTCCCGAAATACCTGCTGGTGAGCGCTATGCTCCTGATAGTCCCGTTGCACTTGTCCGTGGGGAAGTCCCAGGTGAAATGATATCCGTTTTCCGCCTCATAGCTCTCATTTTTATTCAGCGTTCCTCTCATCACATTAGTGCCGCTGTAAGCGTCTCCCGCCGTTCCCACCGGAATGCAGTCCTCATGCAGCATTATATTATCCTTGCGCTCTTCAAGCGTATTCCCCAGCAGTATTATCCCGCCGAGAACGTTCTTCCACATCGGCAGCATCGCCTTCATCTGCCCCGACCAGTTCGTATTAACTATCACCTCCTGGGGCGGGTTGAATAACCTGCTTATCGCGTCCGTTACCAGATTGCTCTCCTC
>CAZKJC010000198.1:0-5187 GCA_964552995.1 uncultured Ruminococcus sp. | reverse complement strand
GGGAACCGGTCATCGTTTGCATTCGCAAACTCGACCTTTTTGAAATTCCTGCGTGGGCTTTACGCCGCACTTTGCGTGTGTTGCTTTCGCTGCGTGGTCGGGATATTGCCGTTTGTTTTCAGAGCCTTTGATCTCTCAATTATTGTGTGGCTCTAATTCACCTTTTTCTTCTTAAGCAGTGCCAGAAGCAGCATTCCCACTACCGAGCCTACCGCGAGCGACACCAGATACATTGCCCAGTTGCCTACCACCGCGAATACGAATATACCGCCGTGGGGCGCCATAAGCGTGCAGTTGAACGCCATTGAAAGTCCGCCCGCCGTTGCCGCGCCTACCAGGCACGCGGGGATAACGCGCAGAGGGTCAGCCGCCGCGTAAGGGATAGCTCCCTCTGTGATAAAGCTCAGCCCCATAATATAATTTACAAGACCGTTCTTGCGCTCCTCCTCCGTCCAGCGGTTCTTGAAGAACGTCGTGGAAAGAGCTATCGCTATCGGCGGGACCATGCCGCCTATCATTACCGCCGCCATTATGTCATAGCTGCCCGAAGCGATAGCCGCCGTTCCGAAAACATAAGCCGCCTTGTTGAACGGACCGCCCATATCTATCGACATCATTCCGCCGAGAATGCAGCCCAGTACTATCTTGCTGGAGCTTCCCATATTTTCCAGCAGATTTGACAGCCCCGTGTTTATCATTCCCATAAAGGGATTTACTGCACACATGATCACCGCTATCATTCCCAGACCCGCCAGCGGATAAATAAGCACCGGCTTTATTCCGTTGAGCGCCCTGGGCATATTGTCGCACAGCTTCTCAAGACCCAGCATAAGGAATCCGCCCACAAAGCCCGCGAGCAGCGCTCCCAAAAATCCGGAGGGAATACCGCCCGAAACGCTCGCAAAGGTAGAACCGGTAGTCGCGAGATATCCTCCGACAAGACCAACCAGAAATCCCGGTCTGTCCGCTATGGATTTCGCGATATATCCCGCCAGAACGGGCACCATAAAGCTGAACGCGAAATCTCCTATCGTCTTGAAGAACGCCGCGGCGCCCGTGTGGGTTCCGAAGCCGCCGTCCTGCGGAGCGCCCGCGATGGTATCTATCAGGAACGCCAGCGCAATGAAAATACCTCCCGCGACCGTGAACGGCAGCATATTTGAAACGCCGTTCATAAGGTGCTTATATATCTTTCTGCCGAAGCTCTCGTTGTCCGCGGAGTCGGATTCCGCTTTGGCTCCGCTGTGGTGATACACGGGCGCGTCGCCCGACTCTATCCTGTTTATCAGCTCCTCCGGTATCTTAATACCGTCGGAGACCTTTGTCTTTATTACCTTTTTGCCGTCAAAGCGCGCCATCTCAACGGTCTTGTCGGCAGCGACGATAATTCCGTCGCACTCCTCTATTTCCTGCTTGGTGAGAATATTCTTTGCGCCGCCCGAGCCGTTCGTTTCCACCTTGATGGTGATCCCCAGCTTCTTGCCCGCCTTTTCCAGAGCCTCGGCAGCCATATAAGTATGAGCTATTCCGGTAGGACACGCCGTTACCGCCAGCACCTTTATCCCGCCGCTCTCCGCCTCGCCCGAAGCCGCTGCCGCGGGAGTATCGGGGTACTTCGCCGCTTCCATATCATCAATGACCTTGAGGAACTCCTCCTCGTCCTTTGCGGCGAGCAGGTTCTCCCTGAAATCCTCGTCCATCAGAATAGTCATCAGCCTTGACAGGACCTCCAGGTGAACGTCACCGCCGTCCGCGGGCGCCGCTATCATAAACAGCAGATTAGACGGCTCCTCGTCCAGCGCCTCATAATCCACCCCGTCGGGAACTGTCATAGCCGCCAGCGATGGAGCCTTTACCGCCGCGCTCTTAGCGTGCGGGATAGCTATGCCCTCTCCCACCGCCGTAGAGCCGTGCTCCTCGCGCGCCAGTATCCCCTTCTTGTACTCCTCTCTGTCCGATATGCCGCCGCCCTTTACCTGAAGATCGACCAGCATATCAATCGCCTCGGGCTTGCTTTTCGGAGAAGCATTCAGTCGAATGCTTTCCTTTTTCAGTAAGTCAACAATGCGCATACGAACCTCCTGATTTTGATTTAAATTTTCCGCACCGCACACTCAGACGCTTTGCGTCAGAGTGCGCTAGCTCGCCGCAAAAGCTCCGCTTCGCTACGCTTTTACAGCGGCTTGCGGAAAATTTCTGCGTGGGCGTTATGTCGCTCTTTGCGAGCGTTGCTTTGCTGCTACCACATTATGTTGACGAGAATTATATGATTTAAAAGAATTTCAAAATTCCCGCAAGCACTCTCCGTTCGCTACGCTCACTCCGGAGTTTTGCGCAAACAGCCACAAAATGCTGTAAACCGCCACGCAAACGTTGCGCAAAACCCACACTCGACCTTTTTGAAATTCCTGCGTGGGCTTTATGCTGCACTTTGCGAGCGTTGCTTTACCGCGTGAGTTTTATGTTGCTATTTTCCGTGTGGACTTATGTTGACTTTAACCAAGCTGCTTTAACAGCTCGTATATCTCGTCCTTTTTAGCCAACTCGTCCGAGAATGCCGTCGCGCCGCCCGTCGCCGTTCCCAGCTTTAGCGCGTACTCGTAATCTCCCTCCGCCGAACCCGCGATAAATCCCGCGACCATGGAATCTCCCGCGCCGACCGAATTTCTGACCTGCCCGCTGCACACGCCGCACCTGTGGACCTTTCCCTGCTCGTCCACCAGCACCGCGCCGTCGCCCGCCATAGAGATCAGCACGTTCACCGCGCCCATTTCCTTTAACTTTTTAGCGTGCTCCACGATCTCATCGACCGTTTTAAGCTCCTTTCCGAACATTTCGCCCAGCTCGTGATTATTCGGCTTTATCAGAAAAGGCTTGTATTTCAGCACGTTCAGCAGCAGCTCCTTTGTCGCGTCCACCACGACCCTTATCTTCTTATCCGAGACATATTCCAGTATCTTCTCGTAGATATCCCCGGGCAGACTGTCGGGAATACTTCCCGCGAGCACCAGAATGTCGCCGTCCTTCAGCTCGCCCAGCTTCTCGTAAAGCTGACCTATCGCCTTTTCGGTGATCCTCGGTCCCTGACCGTTTATCTCCGTTTCCTCGCCCGCCTTGATCTTAACGTTGATCCTCGAGCAGCCCTCCTCAAGCTGAACAAAATCGCTCTCAACGCCCCGCGCACGCACGCCGTCCTCGATCGCCCTGCCCGTAAATCCCGCCACAAAGCCCAGCGCCTTTGATCTTATGCCAAGCTCCGACAGCACCAGCGACACGTTTATTCCCTTGCCGCCGCAATATATCTGCTCCGACCTGGTGCGGTTGACTCCCCCCGCTATCACGCCGTCCAGACGCACCACATAATCTATCGCGGGATTGAATGTCACCGTGTAAACCATCACAACACCTCCTTAATATAGGTTTCCGAAAAATAAATTTTCTCGGGAGCTTTATCCGTTATTATTTTGGCCTTGTTCAGCTCCGCGAATTTCACCGCCGCCGATATGCCGAACTTTGAATGATCGGCAAGAATATAAATATCCCTGCCACGCGCTATCGCGGTCGATTTCACGTCCGCCTCGCTTGTATCCGGAGTTGAAAACCCGCCCTTTACGGATATACCGTTCACGCCCATAAAGCACTTTGTGAAGTTATACCTTGAAAGACTAAGCACCGCCTCCGAGCCGACTATCGCCTCCGTTGAGGATTTGATCTCCCCCGCCGTTATCAGCACCTTGAAGCCCCGCGCCGCCAGCCTTCTCGCGCTGACAAACGCGTTTGTCACGAACGTGACCGATTTTGACGGAATGAAATCTATCATCTTTTCGGTAGTGGTTCCCGCGTCGAGGAACACGAAATCGCCCTCATCTATAAGCGAAGCCGCGTACCGCGCTATCGCGGTTTTCTCCTCCACGAACATATTGGACTTTTCCTCAACATTGCGTTCGCGCGTGGAGAAGCTCTCGCCTACGGAGATCGCTCCGCCCCTTACCTTGGTCAGCAGCCCGCTTTCGTCAAGTATTGCCAGATCCCTGCGGACAGTGGATTCCGACGCGTCCAGCAGCCCGCAAAGCTCGGCGAGGCTTGCGCTCCTCTGTCTGCTCAGGATATTTAGGATAAGTGAATGACGTTCCTCTGTCAGCATTCGCATACCACCTCTGAAAGATTTTGAAATATATTGATTTGTTGTGATTATATAATAGCATATTATTCCGGAAAAATCAAGCACTTTCTTTCAAAATATATCAAAATCTTTTATTTTTAGATGATAATTCAAAACCGCGCGGTCTCATTTGTTGATTATGCACAAACATTATTCTCAAAATCCCCCCAAAGGATACAGGACTTGAAACAATTTGAAGCATTTTGAAAGAAACACGCGATCCATATACTGTCATCTTATATTATATTCAATACTACGGCAAAAAAACGCCCGCGGCTTCACGCCGCGGGAAAAATTTTCGCGCTTTTATTTTATTGATCGGAGATCGAGCTCGAAAATGTGCAAGGCAAAACGGAAACGGTCATGATCGGTCGCTTCATCTTATTTTAAAATATCCTCCAGCGTTTTCATCAGATTTCCTATATCTATGGGCTTAGCCACATATCCGTTCATTCCGGAATCCATTGCCTCTTTCCTGTCCTCCTCAAAAGCGTTGGCTGTCATCGCCACGATCGGGATCGCCGCCTTTACGGGGTCATCCAGCGCCCGAATGGCTCTCGTAGCCTGATAGCCGTTCATAATAGGCATCTGAACGTCCATCAGGACCAGATCGTATGTATCCGCCGGCTTCTCTTTCATCATCTCCACGGCTACGCTTCCGTCATCAGCCGTATCGATCTCAAATCCCGCAGCCTCCAGTATCGTATGCGCGATCTCCTGAATCAGCTCGTTATCTTCAACCAGCAGCAGTCTCTTTCCGTCAAAGTTCGGCTGCTCGGGCGTATCGGTTTCGTCCGGCTTTTCCTGCTGCATATACGGCGCTGCCAGAACGCTCCGCAGCTCCGATAGAAACAGCGGTTTGGAGCAGAACGCCGTCACGCCCGCCTCTCTCGCTTCGGCTTCGATGTCCGCCCAGTCATAGGCGGTAAGTATAATAATGGGGGTCATATCCCCGATCACCCTGCGTATGCGGCGGACAAGCTCTATACCGTTCATATCCGGCATCAGCCAGTCAATGATATACG